>JAOPVG010000196.1 GCA_025966255.1 Jatrophihabitans sp. | reverse complement strand
CTGTCGACCCGGAGATCCTCGCCGTGCAGTCGGATTGCGCCTAGTAGGCGACAGTGGCTCAGATCGCCTATGTCGACGCGGCGCGGACGACGGCGCACCTCGTCGTCGGCTTCCCGAACTCGAGAACTCTCTGCGGTGTCGGCATTCTCGGATATGACGACAATCTGCCGGTCAATCGCAAGCGCTGGCCCGAGCTTTCCTGGTGCGAGGCGTGCGTAGCCGCGTACGGCGACTAGCTCGGCTCGCCCCAGTGATCGCGTCGAGACGCGCACCCGCGCGAGCTGATTGCCGCTTACTGTTTAGCCGCTTGACACTTGCGCTGTTTAGCCCCTATACTTAGACTTATGAGAGCGCGGGAAGTCGAGAAGGTGATCCGCCAGAAGGGCGGCGTCCACACCCGGACCGTTGGCTCACACAAGCGGTTCCAGATCACCGGCAACGGCGTCACCGCCAGCACCGCAGTCCCCCAGCACCCGGGCGACATCCCGACAGGGACACTCCGCAAGATTGACCGGGACCTAGCACCGGCACTCGGGAAAGGATGGCTCGTATGAGCTACGAAGTGGTAATCACCCGCGAGGGTGACGACTGGCTCGCCGATGTCCCCGCGGTACCCGGCGCCCACACGTTCGCCCGATCTCTTCCCAGCCTGTTCGCCAGCGTCCGCGAGGTCATCGTTCTCATGGACGATCTCGACGACGACGCTGAGCCGGATGTGACGTTTCGGTTCGAGGTCGCCGACGAGCTGGTCGACGCGGCCGTGAGTGTCCGCAAGCGCCGCGCCGATCTCGCCGATCTCGAGGCTCGAGTTCAGGCGGAGACCGCGAAGACCGTCGAGCGGCTCAGTCGCGCCGGCTACTCGGTCCGCGATGCCGCGGCGCTGGTCGGCGTGACGCCGGGACGGATCTCTCAGATGGCGCCGACCAAGACGCGGGCGGCCGACCTCGGCCGGAAGACCGCGGCGGCGAAGAAGTCGGCGAAGTCGACCCGCGCGAAGGGCGAGGCCATGCGCAAGGCGGCCAAAGCCCAGGCCCAGAAGGTGAAGTGATGACGCTCGCTGACCGCCGACTACGGCGATTAGTCCGGCTGGTCCCATGTGAGCGCGCCGCACCCCCGGCACAGCCATGACCGCGCGCGGAAGCCGTCCGGGTTCGGGCCGTAGCCGACGATCACCTTGCCCGGGCCGATCTCGTGACCATTCGGGCAGCGCTCAGGCGGGATCTCGACGGTCTCCTGCCCGCGGCCGGTCGGACGGGTAGCCACGGCTAGCCATGCCTACGACGTCGGGCGGGCGCTGGGAAGGCGTCCGCGACTGCTGACGGATCCGAGCGATTCGAGACGTGGACGGCCAGCCAGCTCTCGGCGTTTCTCGCCGCGGAGCGCGGCGATCGCTATCACTCGGTCTGGCACTTGCTGGCGATGACCGGTCTCCGCCGCGGTGAGGCTCTCGGCCTCGGCTGGCGCCACCTCGACCTGGACAAGGGCACGGCGGTGATCCGGCGAACGCTGGTCGACATTGAGGACGCCAACGGCGACGCACCGGTCTGGTCAGACCCAAAGACAAAGAGCGGCAATCGGAAGATCGAACTCGACGCCGGCACGGTCGCCATGCTGCGCGCGCTTCGGGCCGAGCAGGCCCGCGAGCGTCTGATGCTCGGCGCGGGCTACACCGACCATGATCTGGTGCTCTGCTGGCCGGACGGCCGGCCGTATCACCCGGAGCGGGTATCGCGGGTCTTCGGGGACCGATCGCGCAGGCACGCCATGCCGGCAATCCGTCTGCACGATCTCCGGCACACCTGGGCGACGCTCGCGCTCGAGGCCGGCGTACATCCCAAGGTCGTCCAGGAGCAGCTCGGGCACGCCAACATCAGCATCACGATGGACATCTACTCGCACGTATCGCCCGCGGTGCAGTCGGATGCGGCCGAGCGGGTCGCGGCATTGATTGGTGGCGCGTCATGACCTTCGAGGTTATCTGGGGTTCGATCGGCCCCTTCATCGGCGCGGTCGTCGGGTATGGCGCAACCTTCGTGACGGAGAGTCGCGCCGATGCGCGCTCGGCAAAAAGAGCCTCGGCGGAACGAGCGGACGCGAAGTCCGAAAAGATCGAAAACGAAATGTTCACCAGTGAGATCGCGTCGTTGACGGCTGCTCATCAGGCACTCGCGGACTACGCGCAGGAGGCGCTGTTGATCGGATCAGAAACCAAGACGGAGGGATTCGAAGCCGACCTCGCGCTGCGCGCCTTGAATGCGAGCACCGCTTGCTCCCTGATCACTGGCGACGATCTTCGCGAGGCCTGCACGAAGGCAAGGCGGGCCATCGCGCTTGGCTTGACGCCCGGTGCGTGGACATGGGACGAGTACAGCGAGGCGGAGGAGGGGATCGGCGGCGCCGTACGACGCCTCCGCGCCAGTCGCGGTGACCATTCTGTGACCACGGGCGTCCCGAGCACGTGATGGCCGGAATGACAACAGACCCCGATCCCAGCATCTCTGGGAGACTCAGGGCCCTAGGGCTGTCT
>JAOPVG010000507.1 GCA_025966255.1 Jatrophihabitans sp. | reverse complement strand
TCCGCAAGCGGGATCGGCTCGTCGTCGCCGACGACACTGATCTCCACGGCGGTCTTGAGCAGCTCCGCCTTGGTGCCGACGGAGGCGTAGACGGTCTCGACGGAGACGCCGGCCCCGCGGGCGACGTCGCGGATCGACGTACCCGACCAGCCCCGCTCGACGAAGAGGTCACTGGCGGCTGACAACACCTCGGCGCGGGTGCGGGCGGCCATCTGCCGACGACGCGTCGAGTCGTAACGGCGGGACGGCGCTTCCGAGCTCATGCCGAAAGACTAGAACACGTCCGTATTCAACACAAGCCCGTTCTGGTCAATATCTTCCTTCGCTCAACGTGACGTCGCTCGCCGGTGGGCCTCAGCCCGGCTCGGTATCGGCGAGGCCATCGGCGACTGTGTCCGGGGCGCGCATCCGCCAGGCATCGATGACGAGTTCGCGCAGGCGCTCGACATCCACCTCGGCCAGCCGCAGCATCACCAGTGGCCAACTGTCGTAGCCAGTCGTGGTGAAGAAGACGTCGGGCTCGCCGAGGAGGAGCGCCTGCTTCTCGGCCTCGTCGCCGACGAACAACACCGCGATGTCGGTCCGCAGCACCCGCCGCCGGCCCGGTCGGCGCTCGGGATAGGACCAGACGAATCCCTTGTCGGCCACCCGGAAGTCGAAGCCGTCGCTGTCGATCTCAACCACGCCGGGCAGGGCAAGGGCGACGCGACGCACGTCATCAGCGTCGGCCATCGAATCCCTCCAGCGCCCCTCGATGGGTGCGCGCAAAGGCATTCTCGCAGCCGACGCACCAGACTCACCCGCACGAGGTAGTACGACCTTTGGACAATTGCCGGTGCTACCGCCGACTGGCGAAGGTTGACGGGTGCCCCTCCCCTTGGTCCTCGACGTCGCCCGGCCCCGTGCCCGCGGCGAACTGCGGCCACTCGCCGCATCGGCGGCCTTGGGCATCGTCGGCGTGCTGCTCGAACTGGCTCGCCCCTGGCCGCTGGCCCTGGCGATCGACTACGCGATCGGCGGACGCAGCCTGGTTGGCATGTCCCCGGGCGTGCTGCTCGTCGCCGCGGGGGCGGCGGTGGTCACGCTCACCGCTATATCCGGACTCGTCGACATGGCCGCCGTTGTGTCGGCCGAGCGCGCCGCCGAGCGCGTCGGTGCTCGCCTTCGTCAAGATCTCTTCGACCGCTCGATCTCGCTGTCGCTGCGCTGGCACGACCGGACGCCCTCGGGCGAGTTGATCTCGCGGCTCACCACCGACGTGGGACGCCTGCTCGATGCCCTCGTCGCGATCTGTTCGACCTTCCTTCCGGACGCGGTGCGGCTCGGCCTCGTCCTCGGCGTGCTGCTCGTGATCAATCCGATGCTCGCGCTCGTCGGCCTCGCGGTGGTGCCAGTACTACTGGTCTTCGCCATCCGGCAACGCCGGCTGGTGCGCACGGTGCAGCGTGACGCCCGCGCCGAGTCGGGACGCTTTGCGGGAGCAGCCGTCGACCTCGTCCGCAACGTGCGGGCGGTTCAGGCGTTCGGTCGGTCGAGCCGCTCCAGCGACCTGTTCCGCGAACGCAATCGCGCCCTGCTCGACGTCAGCCTCCGCGCCGTCACCACCGAGGCCCGGTGGGCGCCGGTCGCCGACATCCTGCTCGCTATCGGGTCGGGGCTCGTCCTCGTCATCGGCGGGCGCCAGGTGCTGGCCGGGCAACTGAGCACCGGCGAGCTGCTCGTCGTCATGACCTACATCTCCGCGCTCTACTCCCCGGTGCGCGGCCTGAGCCGACTGTCCGGCGTCCTGGCCAAGTCGAGCGCAAGTGCCGGCCGCGTGCGCGAGGTGCTGCACTGCGTGGAGCGGGTATCCGACCGCCCCGGCGCGCAGCCCGCGCCGCCGATCAACAACGAGGTGCGCTTCGACGCCGTCGGGTTCGGCTATCACCCCGACCAACCGGTGCTCGACGAGTTCGACCTCACCCTGTCCGCCGGCGAGACCGTGTGCCTGCTCGGGCCGAGTGGCGCCGGCAAGAGCACGATCCTGCATCTGCTGCTGCGCCTCTACGACGTCGAGTCCGGCTCCGTCCAACTCGACGGGGTGGACGTGCGCGACATCGACCAGCACAGCCTGCGCCAGCGGATCGCATTCGTCCCGCAGGACCCCTGGCTCTTCGACGCCACCATCGCCGAGAACATCGCATTCGGCTCGCCGAGCGCCACCCGCCATGGCGTGCTGCGCGCCGGGCGCAACTCCTTGGTGGACGAGTTCGCCGATCGCCTGCCGTACGGCTACGAAACCCGGGTCGGCGAGGGCGCCGCTCGTCTCTCCGGCGGTCAGCGACGACGCATCGCCTTGGCCCGCGCAGCCGTGTCCGACGCCCCGCTCGTACTGCTCGACGAGCCCACCGCGTCCCTCGACCACGAGTCGTCGGCCGCAGTCATCAGTGCCATTCGCGGCGCGACGGCCGGACGCACAGTCCTGCTCGTCACCCATGACCGCGACCTCGCGGAACTCGCCGATCGCGTGGTGGTCCTCGACCGCCACGGCGCTTCGCGACTCCGTCTGGTCGAACCGTTGATCTCAGCGGGAGGGAGGTGAATCCCATGACCACGTCAACCCGAGTGCAGGGTCCGATCACCCATCACGGGCGCGGTCGCGATCGCGACCGGGACCGCTCGCGCAGCCGCAGTCGCAGCCGTTCGCGCGACTGACCCGAAGCGTCGACCCGTCGCCTCCTCCTCGAGGCGGCGGCGGGTCGGCTTCGTCGCACCGGACTACCGAGGACACCATGGAATCTCTCGCAGAAGACGTCAACGCCGAAATGCTCGACGCAGACGGCGCGCCCGTGAGCCGCTACCTGCCCGGTGATCAACTGCCCGGCAGGCTGCCGGCCTGGGAGCGGCTCGGCGTCGGGTACCGCTGCGAGACGTGGCTGGCCTGGTCACCCGAGATGTGGGGCCCGGCCGTGGTCAAGTTCCCGCGCCCGCATCAGCTTGATCATCCCCGTGCGCGCGCCTCGTTGGACCGCGAGGTTGCCGCGCTCGCCGGAAACCTGCATCCCGGCCTCCCCCGTCTCTACGAGGACGGGACCGGCGCCCCGATGCCCTACCTCGTGTTCGAGCACATCGACGGAATTGCCCTCGACGACGAAATCGACGAGCACGGCGCGTTCGCGGCCGCAGAGGTCGCGCTGCTCGCTACGCAACTGCTGGCTGCGCTGCGCACCGTGCACGCCCGAGGATTGGCGCACGTCGACATCAAGCCCGCGAACGTGATGCTGCGCGACGGCCGCCCGCTCCTGATCGACTTCGGCTCGGCCCGCGTCATCGGTACGACGCAGCCGAGTGGCAAGCTGATCGGCAGCCCGGGGTACGCCGCGCCGGACCTCGAGGCTGGTGCGCCGATCAGCGCGGCGATGGACATGTACGGGTTGGGCGTCGCGCTGCACGAGGCACTCACCGGCGACGTCGCCTTCGATCCCGACCTCGCTGCGTCCGAACGTCCGACTCCGCCGCCATTGCCGGCCACCGAAGTCACCGATCTCGTGTTGCGCATGCTTGCAGCCGACCCGGGTGATCGTCCCGATGTCGACGCCGCCCTGAACACCTTTGCCGACGTCGCCGAGTCAGCCGGGCATTCGCGCCGCCCGAGTTGGGTCCGCAGCTAACCCCTCAGCGACGCCGGCACGCTCTTCCTCGGGACTCAGATTGTCGCGGGCCCACATCGCGGCCGAGGTGCGGTCGGCCACGCCGATCCTCCGGAAGACACTGCCCAGGTGCACCTTGACCGTGCGCTCGGTGATGCCGAGTTCGCGTCCGATCTGCTTGTTTGCCAGGCCGCGCGCGGCCAAGCGCAGCACCTGCTCCTCGCGAGAGCTGATCAGGTCGGCCGGCTGACTCTGCGACGGCAGCAGAGCGGCCGCGACCCGCGGGTCGATCGGCACCTGGCCTCTAGCCGCGGCGCGGATGACCCCGATGAGCTGTTGCGGTTCGCTGTCCTTGAGCACGTAGCCGATCGCCCCCGCGCCGATCATTTCAGCGACCTTCTTCTCATCGGTGGACGAGGTGAGGCCGACAACGCGGACGCCCGGACACGTGCTCACGATCGCGCGGGTTGCCGTGATGCCGTCGGCCACCGGCATGGAGATGTCCATGAGGACGACGTCCGGGTCGGTCTGCGCAACGCAACCGAGGGCCTGCTCACCGTCGGCCGCCTCGCCCACCACCTCAAGATCGTCCGTGGCGCCCAGCAGCGTGATCAGGCCGGCCCGAACCAGTCTGTGGTCATCGACGATCACGACGCGGATCACGAGGTTATTACGGTCATCGCGCTCCGCCGGTTCAAATCGGCCGGGTCAGGTGCCCGTCCCTGGTCTTAAGACCAAGGTCGTATTGCCGGAACCGCATCAGTCCGGGAGCTGGATGGAGCGTGGGTAACGCGTGCCTGCCTGACCCCGTTCGCGCGTGGCGACTTTCACTTCGCCTCGCAGGCCGTAGGATCGAACACGTGTTCGGAGAAGCAGACTGGGCCGAGGGTCTGGATGACGCGCAGCAGTCCGCAGTGCTCCATGGCGAGCAACCGCTGATCGTGCTGGCCGGGGCCGGCACGGGTAAGACCCGGGTACTCACCAGCCGGGTCGCCAGTCTGCTCGAACGCGGTGTGCTCGCGGAGCGGGTGCTGCTGTTGACGTTCACCCGCCGCGCGGCCGCGGACATGACCGCCCGGGCCGCCGCCCTGTGCCGCGACCGCAGCGCGGCGAGCCGGGTCTGGGGCGGAACGTTCCACGCGGTGGCGCATCGGCTCGTGGCCGAGCACGCTGACCAGTTGGGGCTGTCCGCCGTGTCGGTCCTCGATCCCGGCGACGTCGTCGACCTGCTCGATCTGATGCGCGACGAGCACGGCCTGACCGGGACGACCACTCGGTTGCCGTCGGCGCAGACGCTGGCCGACGTCTATACGCGGGCGGTGAACAACGCGCGTCCCGTGCGTGAGGTGCTGGCCGCTGACTTCCCGGTCTGGCAATGGTGCGCCGATCGGATCGTCGCGCTGCTCGCGGCCTTCATGAGCCGCAAACGCAGCCACGGCCTGCTCGACTTCGACGACCTGCTGCTGGCCTGG
>JAOPVG010000458.1 GCA_025966255.1 Jatrophihabitans sp. | reverse complement strand
CGAGGCGCCGGGTCAGAGTGGGCTGCGCACCGACATCGAGCAGTTCGTCCTCGGACGGTTCCTTCCCGTCCGACTCGACGAACTCGATGTCGTCCATGCGAGCGGCTACAGGATCGGTTCGGGGCGGTAGTCGGCCGCGGTCGGCTCGGAGGCGAGCACCTGGTCGACCCGGGCCACGACCGTCGCCACCTGCTCGCGGGCCGCGCCGGTGAACGAGAGCGGCTCGGCGAGCAGGCCCTGCAACTGTTCGGTGGACAGGCCGAGCCGCGAATCAGCAGCAAGACGGTCGAACAGGTCGTTGCGGTCGGTACCCTTCTCCCGCATCTCCAGCGCGACGGCGACCGCGTTCTCCTTGATCGCCTCGTGCGCGGTCTCCCGGCCGACGCCGGCCCGCACGGCCGCCATGAGCACCTTCGTCGTCGCCAAAAAGGGGAGATATCGGTCCAGCTCGCGCTCGATCACGGCCGGGAAGGCACCGAAGTCGTCGAGCACGGTCAGCGTGGTCTCGAGTAGCCCGTCCAAGGCGAAGAATGCATCGGGGAGCGCGACGCGGCGCACCACCGAGCACGACACGTCGCCCTCGTTCCACTGGTCGCCGGCCAACTCCCCGGTCATCGACGCGTAGCCGCGCAGGATCACCGCGAAGCCGTTGATCCGCTCGGCCGAGCGGGTGTTCATCTTGTGCGGCATCGCGCTCGATCCGACCTGGCCGGGCTGGAAGCCCTCCGTGACCAGCTCGTTGCCGGCCATCAGCCGGATCGTCGTGGCCAGGCTCGAGGGCGCCGCCGCGACCTGGACGAGCGCGGTGAGGACGTCCCAGTCCAGCGAACGGGGGTAGACCTGGCCGACGCTCGTGAGCGACTCCGCGAAGCCGAGGTGCTCGGCGACCCGCGCCTCCAACGTGGCCAATGCATCGGTGTCGCCGCCGAGCAGATCCAGCATGTCCTGGGCGGTGCCGACGGGACCCTTGATGCCGCGTAGCGGGTAGCGCGCGATCAGGTCGTCGAGGCGGCGCAGCGCGACGAGGAGCTCGTCGGCGGCGCTGGCGAAGCGCTTGCCGAGCGTGGTGGCCTGCGCGGCGACGTTGTGCGAGCGGCCGGCCACGACCAGCGCGTCGTACTCCGCGGCCCGGCGGGCCAGCCGTGACAGGACGGCGAGCGTCTTGGTGCGCACGAGCGTGAGGGACGAACGGATCTGCAGCTGCTCGACGTTCTCGGTGAGGTCGCGGCTCGTCATGCCCTTGTGGATCTGCTCGTGGCCGGCGAGCGCGGCGAACTCCTCGATGCGGGCCTTGACGTCGTGCCGGGTCACCCGCTCGCGCGCCGCGATCGACTCGAGGTCGACGGCGCCGGTGCCGCGATCGACGACGGCCTGGTACGCGTCGATGGCGCCGTCGGGCACATCCACCCCGAGTTCGGTCTGCGCCCGCAGGACGGCCAGCCAGAGCTGCCGTTCGAGCAGCACCTTGTGCGCGGGTGACCACAGCCTCGCCATGTCGGTGGAGGCGTAGCGACCGGCGAGGACGTTGGGGATGGCGGGCTTCACCATGTCATTGTCCCGCGTCAGCTCGTCACGAGCAGCCGGGCGTCCGTGGCGAGGCGCCGCACGGTCTGCAGGTCCGCCGGATGCGCGGCCGGCGCGTCGACCTGCACCTGCACGGTGAGCCCGTGCGAACGCACCGCGACGGAGGTAATCGACCGTCGATCGACCGAGATCCGATTGTCGGTCAACTGGACGGAATCGCGCGGCTGCCGGACCCGGAGCAGGATGTCGTACCCGCCGACCTCGGCATTCAGCTGCCGGAACCACAGGCGTGATCCGGGAGCGTCGCCGCGGGTGAGAACCGTGGTGGCGGACTGCAGCCGCGCGCCCGGAAAGTGGGCCCGCACCGCCGCGAGCACCCCGTCCGGCACGTCCGGCGACGAGATGCACGACACCCCAGGCAGGCAGGCGGCCGGGTCGGCGGGCAGGGTCGGGCGGACCACCTGCCCCCCGGACGGATCCAGGGTCACGACGGAGCCGCTGGGCAGTTGGACCAGGATCCGGCCGGACGACGAGTCCAGGACCACGCCGCTGGGAAACACGTCCGGCGCCGGCACCTGGATCACGAACGAGGACGCGGTGGTGGGGTTCGGGGTGTTGGACGGCTTGGCGACCGGCGCAGAGTTGTCGTCGCTGACCGAGATCAGCTTGACCACGGCCGCCGCAGCCACCGCGAGACCGGCGGCGACGGCGAGCGGACGCTGCGCGCGGCGCAGCCGCGGCCAGGCGCGCTCAGGGGGCTGAGGTAACTCCTCGTCGGACCCGGGTCCGGCCTCGTGGACGACGAAGTCGACGTCGGGAACGTCGTCGCCGGGAACGTCGTGGCCGGGCACGGGCTCAGCGTCCGCGGCCGAACGGCGGGTTGGCAACCGGTCCGCCGCGAGCTCTCATCGGACGGCCACCAAGCGCACGTCCGTGGCCAGCTCGGCGAGTTGGGCGAACGGCACCTTCGTGGTGTGGGAAAGGTGCGCCACCACTTCCACCGTGTAGCCCGCGAGCCGGCGGTGGGTGTACGCGAGCAACCCGGTGCCGTCGGTGCTGTAGCCCGCGTCGTTCGGGTCGCCGGGCGCGAGCGGGACGATGCGGATGTCGAGCTGGCCCTTGTCGACCGCGACGTGCATCGAGCGCAGCCACAGGACCACGCGATGGACGGTGTGGTCGGTGAACTGCACCGTGGTCGACGACTGGTCGGATGCGCCCGGGAACCGGGCTCGCACCGCGTCAATGACCGTGGGCGGCACTGCGTGGATGGACAGGCAGGCGTGCGACGGCGGGCACGGCACGTCGTTGCCGCGGTCGGTGATGATCCCGTCCCCCCGGCCTGCGACCGGGAAGTTGACGGGGATGCTCTGGCCGGCGAGATCGCCCGGGCGGACGTGGGTGGATGTAGTCGGCCTCGGCGTCGCGTGGTCCTGCGCGGCCGACGCCGTCCCGTCGCTGAACGAGGACAGCTTCACGGCCGTCGTGGCGACGACGGCGAGGATCGCGGCGATGCTGAGCGGGCGCTTGAGCCGCTGCCATAGCGGCCCGGCTCGATCCTTCGGCTCGGGCAGCTCTTCGTCGGCGGCCGGATCGGGCGGGCCCACAACGAAATCGACGTCCGGGTAGTCGTCGCGCGCCACGCCGTCAGGGTAAGGCCGCAACGGCCGATCGCACCCGGCGTGATCGACCCGTTTCCGGATCGCGACCCAGGCTAGATGCGGTGGATGCGCCTCAAGCCGGGCTGGCCTCGATCGTGCCCTCCACGGCCCGCAGTGCGATGTCGGTGCGGAACTGCCCGCCCGGCAGGTCGATCGCCGCGAGGAGGTCGTATGCGCGGTGGCGCGCCTCGGCGAGCGTCGCGCCGACCGCGGTGGCCGACAGGACGCGCCCGCCCGAGGAGACCACGGCTCCGTCGTCGCGGCGGCGGGTGCCCGCGTGCACGACCCCCTCCTGCTCGGACCCGGTGATCACATCGCCGGTGCGCGGCGGGCCGGGATAGTCGGCCGCGGCCAGCACCACGGTGACGGCCGAACCGTCGCGCCATCGGGGCCGGGGATGCGTGGCCAGGCGTCCGGTCGCCGCCGCCTGGAGCAACGCCCCGAGCGGCGAATCGAGCAGGGCCAGCACGACCTGCGTCTCCGGATCGCCGAAGCGGGCGTTGAACTCGACCACGCGCGGCCCCTTGCCCGTCAGGGCCAGACCGATGTAGAGCAGGCCGGCGAACGGGGTGCCGCGACGAGCCATCTCCTGAACGGTCGGGATCGCCACCCTGCGCACAACGTCGCTGGTCAGGCCCGGGGGCAGCCACGGCAGCGGGGCGTAGGCGCCCATCCCGCCGGTGTTCGGCCCGGTGTCGCTGTCGCCGATGCGCTTGAAGTCCTGTGCCGGGAGCAGCGGCACGACGGTGTCGCCGTCGGTGATGCAGAACAGCGACACCTCCGGGCCGTCCAGATACTCCTCGATGACGACCCGCTCGCAGGCCGCGGCGTGGGCGAGCGCGACGTCGCGATCGGAGGTGACGACCACGCCCTTACCGGCCGCGAGCCCGTCGTCCTTGACGACGTAGGGCGGACCGAACTCGTCGAGGGCGGCCTCGGCCTCGGCGGCGGTGACGCACACGCGGGCGGCGGCGGTGGGGACCCCCGCGACGGCCATCACGTCCTTCGCGAACGCTTTGCTGCCCTCGAGTTGAGCCGCCTCGCGGGACGGGCCGAAGCACGCGATCCCGGCTTGGCGCACCGCATCGGCCACGCCCGCTACGAGCGGTGCTTCCGGGCCGACCACGACCAGGTCGGCGTGCAACTCGCGGGCGAGCGCGCCCACAGCGGCGGGATCGAGCGGGTCGACACCGCGCTGTTCGGCGATCGCGGCCGTCCCGGCATTCCCGGGTGCGCAGACCAGCGCAGTGACGGACGGATCGGCGGCGAGCGCCAGGCAGAGGGCGTGCTCGCGGGCGCCTGATCCGACGACGAGGACACGCACGCGGCGAGCGTAGCGAGGCGGTGCCCGGGCACCCCGGACTGGTGGTCCGAACCTGGCACTTCGCGTCGGGCCCGTAGATCGTGGTCCACGGCCCGTCGGTCCCGTTGGTCTGGGCGTCTGGGCGTCTGGGCGTCTGGGCGAGCGGCTCAGGACGTGGTGACGATGGTGAGTCCGGCGAGGGTCGGCACGAGCACCTCGTTGCGGTACAGGGCGGGCGTGGCGAAGCGACTCGTGGCGCCGACCCCGACCTGCTCGCGGGTCTTGCCCGTCGTCGGATCGAGCGCGTGCAGCACCCCGGCGTCCTGCGCGAGGGCCCAGACCCGTCCGCCGCCGACGACCGGCGAACCCTGGATCGCATCGGCGGCGTGCCAGAGCACGTGCATCGTGCCGGCCGAGTCGATGCGCACGGCCCGCACGCCGTCCGTGCACGGCATGTAGACGATGTCACCCCCGACCGCTGTGCCACCGAATGACTTGCACACCTCGGCCTGGCTCACCTGGCCGCCGATGGCGCCGAGATGCCCGCGGCGCAGCACGTACGCGGTGCCTGACTTGCCGGCGATGAACACCCACGGCCCGACGAGGGTCGGGCCCTGCGAGCCGAGGTCGAGGTCGCTCGCGTTGTCCGTCGCCCACGTCGTGGGGGAAAAGGAGTCGGTGAGCTTGGCCGTCTTCGGCGAGATCTTGAGGATCGAGTCGCTGTAGTCGTAGGGGTCGCCGACGCCGGACTCACCGTTGCCCACGGAGACGTAGAGATTGCCGTCGGCGTCGACCGAGGGCCCGGGGGGCGCCCAGGTGCCGGCCTCCCGGGTGGTCGGCACGGTGTAGGCAATCGTCGCGCCCGTGTCGTCGAGGGGCACCCCGACGACCCGGCCCTTGTAGCCGCCGCAATCGCCGGTGAGGCCGCCGAAGGGCACCCACACGCGCCCGCCCGAGACCGCCAGCGCGCCGCGTTCCTGCATTGCCTTCGTCTCGGTGCCGGGCAGGTCGATCCCGCGTCGCCATCGCTCCGAGCCGTGGGCCAGATCGAGCGCGACGAGTTCGTGGCGCGGCGGTCCGCCGTACTCGGTCGCCACGTAGACGAGGCCGGTCGTCGCGTCGTACACGGGCGTGCCGGTGATGCCGAGCGGGTCGATGTTGCCGCATTCGCGTTCGCCGGCCGGCGACGGCGAGCCGAGGTGCCTTTTCCACACCTGCCGGTATTCGGGATCGAAGGCGTACACGGTGTCGTTCTCCGTGGCCACGACCGTCAGGCCGCCGACGACGATCGGCGAGGCGTACACCGCGCCGTCGAGCTTCAGCCGCTGGCGCACCTTCGGCGGGCCGTGCACCGCAGGCATGGACGTCGAGACTCCGCGTCGGTCCGGCGTGCCGTGATACGTCGGCCAGTCGGCGGCGGTGGTCGCCGGCGCGGTGCCGGCCGTCGAGGGCGACGACGCCGTGCTCGGCGTTGTACCGGGTGCGGTCGATGGCGGCGAGGCCGCCGAGCCGGCCGACCCGCTGCGCGTGCACCCGGCGAGCAGCGCGACCACGGCACTCAGGACGACGGCGACCGAGCTGCGACGAGCGGTCATGAACACAGTCTGCCGGGCGCTGCGCTCAGGACGTGGCGACGACCGTTGCTCCGGCCAGCGTCGGGATGTACACATTGCGGCCGTAGATCGCCGGTGTGGCGAAGCGCGTCGTGGCGCCCACGCTCACCTGCCCACGGGACTGGCCCGTCTTCGGGTCGAGCGCTTGGAGCAGACCGGCACCGGCGTCGAGGGACCAGATGCGCCCGCCGCCGATCACCGGCGAGCCGTTGGTTGCGGCCGCGGCGTGCCACAGCACCTGCATCTGTCCCGTGGAGCCGATGTGCACGGCGCGCAGGCCGTCGGTACACGGGACATAGACGGTGTTGATGTCGACCGCCGTGCCACCGAAGGACCGGCACACGGTGGCCTGGCTGACCTGGCCGCCGATGCCACCGAGGTGAGTACGCCGCAGCACGTAGGCCGTGCCGGACTTGCCGGCGGTGAAGATCCACTGACTGACAATCGCCGGGCCTTGCGAGCCGAGGTCGAGATCGGCGTCGTTGTCACTCGCCCACGTGCTGGGCGAGAACGAGTCGGTGAGGGTGGCCGAGGAGTTCAGCTCGAGAATCGAGTCGCTGAAGTCGTACTTTCCACCGACGCCCGATGCGCCGTTGCCTACGGCGACGAGCAGGTGACCGTAGAGGTCGACGACGGGTCCGGGCGGTGCCCAGATGCCGGCCTCGCGCGCGGTCGGCACCGTGTAGGCCAGTGGGTGCAACCCGTCCGTACGTTGCAAGCCGACCAACCGGCCCTTATATGCGCCGCAGTCACCAGCCAGCCCCCCGAACGGCACCCATACGCGGGCGCCGAAGATCGTCAATGCGCCGCGCTGCTGCATCACTCTGGCATCGACACCCGGCCGGTCGAGACTCTTGTGCCACAACACCGCACCGGTGGAGAAGTTCAGCGACACCAATTCGTGGCGGGGCGGAGCGCCGCTGTACTCCGGCGCGACGTAGACCGAATTGCGCGTCCCGTCGTAGGCCGGCGTACCGGTGATGCCGAGCGGGTCGATGTTGCCGCACGGGCGCTCGGACGCTCGCGACGGCGGGCCCAGGTGTCGCGCCCAGAGTTTCCGATACGCGGCGTCGAACGCGTAGACGGTGTTGTTCTCGGTGGCGACGATGAGGACGCCCCTGACGACAATCGGCGCGGCGTAGACCTTGCCGTCGAGGGCCAGCTTCTTGACGACGCGCGGTGCGCCGCTGACCGCCGGCATCGTGTGGGCAAATCCGTCCCGGTATCCATTGCCGTGGTACGTCGGCCAGTCCGCGTAGGTCGCCTTGACAGCGGTGGGCGCCGGCGCAGCGCGATTCGGCTCGGCCTTCGCCGCGCCTCCGGTCGCGGCCGAAGCCACGAGAGCGAGCAGGACGAGAGGAAGAGCCGCGCTACGGACCGACATGAGATCAGTGTGCACATATGAGTGCGCTAAGTAACAGTCTCAGTCAAGAAGGTCGCGCACCGTGATCGTCTCATCGCGGCCCGGACCCACGCCGATGGCTGAAATCGGGGCCTTGATCATCTTCTCGATTGCTGACACGTAGTCGCGCGCGTTGCGGGGCAGTTCGTCGAGCGTCCGGGCCTTCGAGATGTCCTCGCGCCAGCCGGGGAAGGTCTCGTAGATCGGGATGGCGCGGTCGAAGTCGGCCTGGTTCATGGGCAGCTCGTCGTGGCGCGTGCCGTTGACGTCGTAGGCCACGCAGACCGGCACCT
>JAOPVG010000437.1 GCA_025966255.1 Jatrophihabitans sp. | reverse complement strand
GCGGCCACCGCGGTCGGGACGGCGGGGTCGAACACCGACGGCACGATGTAGGTGGCGTTGAGCTGCTCGTCCGACACGCAGCGCGCCAGCGCCTCCGCCGCCGACAGCAGCATCGGCGTCGTCACTTCCCGCGCCCGGGCGTCGAGGAGGCCCCGGAACACACCCGGGAACGCGAGCACGTTGTTGATCTGGTTCGGGTAGTCGCTGCGGCCGGTGGCGAGCACAGCGGCGAGGTGTTGGGCGGCGTCGACGTCCACCTCGGGATCGGGGTTGGCGAGCGCGAAGACCACCGGGTCGGGCGCCATGTCCTTGATCCACTCGGCCGGCAACACCCCCGGGGCACTGACGCCGACGAAGACGTCCGCCCCGCGCAGCGCGTCGTGCAGATCGCCGGTGACGCCGGCCGGGTTCGTCTGTTCGGCGAGCAGGCGTTTGGACGAGTTCAGCGTCGAGTCCGTGGGCGAGAGGATGCCCTCGCGGTCCCACACCAGGATATTGCGCGCGCCGCCCGCAACCAGCAGCGAGACGATCGCGGTGCCGGCCGCGCCACCGCCCGCGATCACGATCCGCGCGTCGGGTAGTGGCTTGGACACGCATCGCAGCGCGTTCGTCAGGGCGGCCAACACCACGATCGCGGTGCCGTGCTGGTCGTCGTGGAACACCGGGATGTCCAGCGTCGCCCGCAGTCTGCGCTCGATCTCGAAACAGCGCGGCGCGGAGATGTCCTCGAGGTTGATGCCGCCGAAGCCGGGCGAGATCGCCTGCACCACCCGCACGATCTCGTCCGTGTCCTGCGTGTCGAGGCAGATCGGCCACGCGTCGATGTCGGCGAAGCGTTTGAACAGCGCCGCCTTGCCCTCCATCACCGGCAGCGCGGCGCCCGGGCCGAGGTTGCCGAGCCCGAGCACGGCTGACCCGTCGGTCACCACGGCCACGCTGTTGCCCTTGATCGTCAACTTCGAGACGTCCTCCGGGTGCTGCGCGAGGGCCAGGGACACGCGACCCACCCCCGGCGTGTACGCCATCGAGAGGTCGTCGCGGGTCTTGAGCGGCACCTTGGGCTGGACGGAGATCTTGCCGCCGAGGTGGAGCAGGAAGGTGCGGTCGCTGACCCGGTGCACGGTCACCCCCGGCACCGCGCGCATCGCATCGACGATCTCCGCCGCGTGCTCCCCGTGGACGGCCGAGCAGGTGACGTCGACGGTGATCCGATCGGTGCGCGATTCGCTGACGTCGATGGCGGTGACGAGCCCGCCGGCCCGGCCGACGGCAGTGGCCAGTTCGCCGACCACGGACGGCGACGGCGCCGCGTACAGACGCACGGTGATCCCGTACGACGCACTCGTCGGCAGCGGGCGCGGACGAGCTGAATCCGGAACACTCATACCGGGCATCCTGCTATGCCGGTCCGGTGGTGGGCCACGCGCGGTAACCCGGGCAGTGCCAGGATGGGGTCGGACGTCCGTTCGATGCCGTCACACCGAGGTGACCAGCACATGACCGACACGCACGCCGGCCCCGACACCGGGACAGACCCCGGGTCAGCCGTCGTCGACTCCGCCGTGTTCGCGCGGCGGTATCTCGCCCACGCGGGCAGCCAGCTCGCCGGCCGGGCCGGTGACGACCTCGCCGAGTTGGCCCGCGACGCGCTGGAGTTCGGCGCCGCCCGCCCCTGGGGTCAGACGCTGCTGCGCGTCGTCGACCTCGGGGCCGACATCACCGCGGTCGACATCGTGTCCTCCGACGCCCCGTACATCGTCGAGTCATTGTGGGCCGAACTGGAGCGGACCAATCTGCACGCCGAACGAGTCCTGCATCCGCAGATCGTGGTGACGCGCGATCCGAGCGGCGTGATGATGCGGGTGTTCGACATCGACGACAACGCCGACGTGCCCGACGGCGCGATCGTCGAGTCGTGGGTGCACATGGAGCTCGACCGCATCCCGGCCGACGAGCACGCGATGCTGGCCGCCGACATCAATCGCATCCTCGACGACGTCCTGCATGCGGTTGCCGACGCACCGCACATGTACCAGCTGATCCGCTCGCTGGCCGACGACCTGGCCGCGAACCCAGGGCACTTCGACCGCGAAACCAGCGAAGAGGCTGGTGAGTTGCTGCGGTGGCTCGCCGACGGCAACTACATGATCCTCGGGCACACGGCGTACTCGGCGAACGAGCTGGCCAGCCCGCGCGCCCGCACCGACGACGCCGAAGGCGTGTTGCGCGGCGAGGCCCGCATCTCGCCCCTGGAACTGTTGCCGGCATTCCGCAGCGGAGCCCCGCTCGTGATCTTCAAATCGCCTCTGGTGTCGACGGTGCGCCGCTCGGTGCACTACGACTGCGTCACCGTGGTCACGCCGGCCGGATCGGGCGGCGCGCAGATGATCCACGTCTTCCTCGGCCTGATCACCAATGCCGAGGACGGCACGGTCGGCCGCGTTCCCGTGGTGCGGCGGCGTATCTCGGAGATCCTGCTGCGCTCGGGCGTGCGGGCCCAGAGCCACACCGGCCGCCGACTCCTGGCGGCCCTGCGCACGCTGCCCCGCGACGAACTGCTCGAGGCGCCGACCGGTGACCTGCTGCGCCTGTCCCAGCTCGTCGTCGACCGCGCCGATCACGAGACGGTCGGGGTGTTCGCGCGCATCCACCTCAACCGCGACTTCGTCAGCGTGCTCGTCTACTTCCCGGCCGATCGCTTCGGCCCGGAGACCCGGCGCAAGGTCACTGCGGTGATCAACCGTCACTGGCCGGGCGACATCATCGGCCACGACGACCGCATCGTCGAGCTGAACCTGGCCCGGATGCAGCTGCTGATCGCCGTGCGCCCCGGCTCGCAACCGGCCTCCCCGCAGCGCGCCGTCGTCGAGGCCGAGGTCGCGGAGGTGACGCGGCGGTGGAGCGACGACCTGCAGGACCTCCTCACCACCGCTGTCGGTGAGGACGCCGGCGAGCGGCTGCTGCGCAAGTACCGTGACACGCTGCCCGAGGCCTACAAGGAGGACTTCACCGCCGCGACGGCCGTACGCGACCTCATCCGGCTCGAGGAGCTTCCGGCTGACAACGGGCTCGCCTTCGATCTGTACACGCCCGACCACGACGACGGCGCCGACCAGCGGCTGAAGGTCTTCCGCACCGGGCAGTCGGTCTCTCTCGCCCGAGCGCTGCCGATCTTCACCCAGATGGGCATCGAGGTCCTCGACGAGCGGCCGTACGAGATCGGCCTGTCCGAGGGTGAGACCGTCTGGATCTACGACTTCGGACTGCGACTGCCACCGGGCATCGATTTCGACGAGACGCGCTCGGCCCACTTCATCGAGGCGGTCCGGCTGCTGTGGCTCGAGCAGATCGAGCAGGACGGCTTCAACGCGCTGGTCGTGCGGACGTCCATGACGTGGTGGCAGGCCAACATCCTGCGCACCTACGCGAAGTACCTGCGTCAGGGCGGCACGACGTTCAGCCAGGGCTACATCGAGCAGGCGCTCATCGACAACCCCGACATCGCCGCGTCCATCGTCGAACTGTTCGAGTCGCGCTTCGATCCGGCCCGCGAGGACGAAGCACCGCTCGTCGATGCCGACGGCGGCAAGGTGGCCCGGGTCGACGTGATCGAGGCGCAGCTCGCCGACGTCGCGAGCCTCGATCAGGACCGCATCCTGCGCTCGCTGCTCGGTCTGGTGAACGCCTCGCTGCGGACGAACGCGTACCGCACGGACGAGGACGGCAACCGGCGCACCGCGATTGCCGTGAAGCTCGATCCGCGGCGGATCGCCGACCTACCCGAGCCTCGTCCGCGGTTCGAGATCTGGGTCTACTCACCGCGGATCGAAGGTGTGCACCTGCGCTTCGGCCCGGTCGCCCGTGGGGGCCTTCGTTGGTCGGAGCGCCGGGAGGACTTCCGCACCGAGGTTCTCGGCCTCGTCAAGGCGCAGATGGTCAAGAACGCCGTCATCGTCCCGACCGGCGCGAAGGGCGGGTTCGTCGCGAAACGCCTGCCCGATCCGGCCGTCGACCGCGACGCGTGGCTGGCCGAGGGCGTGTCCTGCTACCGCACCTTCATCTCGTCGCTGCTGGACCTCACCGACAACTACGTGCCCGGGCCGGACGGTCGCCAGCAGGTCGTGCCGCCGCCGCAGACCCGTCGCTACGATGCCGACGACCCGTACCTCGTCGTCGCCGCCGACAAGGGCACCGCCACGTTCAGCGACATCGCGAACGGGATCGCCTTCGACTACAACTTCTGGCTGGGCGACGCGTTCGCGAGCGGCGGCTCGGTCGGCTACGACCACAAGGCGATGGGCATCACCGCGCGCGGCGCGTGGGAATCGGTGAAGTACCACTTCCGCGAGCTGGGGCTGGACACCCAGTCGCAGGACTTCACCGTGGTCGGCATCGGCGACATGTCCGGCGACGTGTTCGGCAACGGAATGCTGCTGTCCGAACACATCCGCCTCGTCGCGGCCTTCGACCATCGGCACATCTTCCTCGACCCCAACCCGAGCGCGGCCAACTCCTACGCGCAACGGCGGCGACTGTTCGACCGGCCGCGGTCCTCGTGGGCCGACTACGACACCTCCCTGATCTCCGAGGGCGGGGGCGTGTACCCGCGCACCCTCAAGTCGATCCCGATCTCGCAGCAGGTCGGGTCGGCGCTCGGCATCCCGGTGGGAGTGGCCAAGCTGACGCCGGCCGAGCTGATCCACGCGATCCTGGTCGCGCCGGTCGACCTCCTCTGGAACGGCGGCATCGGCACCTACGTCAAGGCCTCCACGGAGACACACGCGGATGCCGGCGACAAGACGAACGATGCGCTGCGCGCGAACGCCGACGAGCTGCGGGTCAAGGTCGTCGGCGAGGGCGGCAACCTCGGTCTCACCCAACGCGGTCGCATCGAGTACGCGCAACTCGGCGGACACATCAACACCGACGCGATCGACAACTCGGCCGGCGTCGACACGTCCGACCATGAAGTGAACTTGAAGATCCTGCTCGACCGCGGCGTGGCTTCGGGCAAGATCACCCGCGACGAGCGCAACGAGTTGCTCGCCGGCGCAACCGACGACGTCGCCCGGCATGTGCTGCGCGACAACTACGACCAGAACGTACTTCTGGGTATGGCACGCAAGCTCAGCCCGTCGCTCGTGTCCGTGCACCAGCGGTTCATGCAGGCCCTGGAGCAAGCCGGCGAGCTCGACCGCGCGTTGGAGTTCCTGCCGTCGGACGCCGAGATCGCCCGCCGTGAAGCCGTCGGCGTCGGCCTGTTCTCACCCGAGAACGCCGTGCTCGTCGCATATTCGAAGATGACGCTGACGCAGCACATCGAGGATTCCACGCTGCCCGACGAGCCGTGGTACCAGCGGGCGATTGCCGGCTACTTCCCGCCGGCGATCTCGGCGCGTTTCGCCGACGACCTGCTGGGCCACCCGCTGCACCGCGAGATCATCACCACCGTTGTCGTCAACGACATGATCAACCACGCGGGCACGACGTTCGTGCACCGCGCGATCGAAGAGACGGGCGTCGACCTCGCCCAGATCGCCCGCGCGTACAGCATCGTGCGGGCGGTGTTCGACCTGAGCCCGCTGTGGGCGGCCATCGAGGCGCTCGACAACCAGGTGCCGACCACTGCGCAGCACGCCGGCTACCAGGAGATCCGCCGGTTGATCGACCGCGCGACGCGTTGGCTCGCGGACATCCGCTTCCCGATCACCGATGTCGCCGCCGAGATCGAGCGCTACCAGCCGGTGGTGTCGCGGCTCGGCTCGCGCTGCTCGGACCTCATGCGCGGCGCCGAACGGCAGACCCTCTACGACGACGCCGAGAAGCTGATCGCGCTCGGCCTGCCCCGCAATCTGTCGCTGCGTCTGGCCGAGCTGCTGAGCGCGTTCCTGCTGCTGGACGTCGTGGAGATCTCGGAGGCCACGGGTGTCGACGCCGCCACGGTCGCGGAGCTGCACTACGCCGTGTCCGAGCGGCTGAGCGTCGACGAACTGCTGACCCGCGTCACGAACCTGCCCCGCGACGACCGCTGGTCCACGCTGGCCCGGTCGGCCGCGCGACACGACGTCTACGCCGCGCTCTCGGCCATCACCACGGCCGTGCTGCGGACGACCGATGCATCGCTGCCGGTCGACCAGCGCATCGACGAGTGGGCTCACGCGAACGTCGAGCGGGTCGAGCGGGCCCGGACGACCGTCCGGGACGCGCTGGATCGCGACGAGGTAGATCTGGCGACGCTTTCAGTGGCCCTCCGGGTCCTGCGCAGCCTGTCCAGCTGACCGACGCCGGCTAGCTCACCGACCGCAGCCACCGGCCCGAGCGAGAGGTCCGCACCCGCACCCGCGCCCAGACCTCCTTGCCGCGAGCGACGCTACGTACGCCCCAGTCGTCGGCGATCGCCGCCACGATGGTGAGACCGCGACCCCCGGTGTCCGTGGGGCCGGCCGACCGCGGAACGGGCTGGGCGGCGCTGGCGTCGGCGACGCGCACCACAACCGTGCCCTCCTGGACGTCCCACGCGACGTCCAAGTCATCGGCCCCACTCGCGTGCACCACCGCGTTGCCGACGAGTTCGCTGGCCACGAGCACGACGTCATCGACGGAGGTCTGCGCTACCGAGCGCCCCGCGAGGTCGGCGGCAATTTCGTGTCGGACCTTCGCCACGCTGGTCAGGTCGGGCCGGACGAGCATTTTTGCGCTCATGGCTCCTCCCTGA
The DNA here is from genome assembly GCA_025966255.1 of Jatrophihabitans sp. Lineage (GTDB taxonomy): Bacteria > Actinomycetota > Actinomycetes > Mycobacteriales > Jatrophihabitantaceae > Jatrophihabitans. The sequence goes on along the minus strand of JAOPVG010000437.1, from coordinate 6,127 downwards.
GTTCGCAATGCGGTTCTAATCCGTACTTTCCCGACGCCAGTCGGTCGGTAAACACGACCTGCGTCACGTCGCCGGACGGCCGCGCTCGCGATCGATGACCGCGAGCACCTCGCGCGGAAGGTCGGTGATGATCGTGTCGACCCCCAGGTCGAGCACGTAGCGGACGTCAGCCGGATCGTCGACGGTCCACACGTAGACCTGGTGGCCACGGCTGTGCGCCCGGGCCACGAAATCCGGATCCCCCTGAAGCAGATGCAAGCCGGGTCCGGCGATCGGGACGCCGGCGGGCAGCATGCCGTCACGCCGCAGCGGATACATCCGCTCCATCAACAGCACCGTCGGGATATCCGGGGCGAGCAGCCGGACCCGGCGCAGCGCGGTCGGGGCGAAGCTCATGATGACCACGGGGTTGGTCATGTCCGGCGGCTGGCGGATCGTCGCCGGCGGGCCAGGTCGTCCCGCCCAGCCGAAGCGATCGAGTAGTTCGACGAGGGTCTTCTCGACCAGACCCATGTAGCGGGTCGGGTGCTTGGTCTCGATGAGCAGCCGCACGTCGCGGTCGGCGTCGCGGACGAGCCCGAGCAGCATCTCCAGGGTGAGCACGCCGCCACCGCGCTCGATCCGGTCGGCCGCGACTCCGGAGTGGTACGGGACGTCCGAGAGCAGCTCGTCAGCGGATTCGGGCAACTCCCCGCGCCAGGACGAGAAGTCGAGCTGCGACAGGCTCGGCAGATCGAGGTCACTGACGACGCCGCGCCCGTCCGAAGTCCGGTTGATGGTGCGGTCGTGCACGCAGACGAGGTGCCCGTCGCGCGTCATCCGAACATCGCACTCGAGGGCATCGGCGCCCGACGCGATGGCGATCTCGTACGCCGCCAGCGTGTGTTCGGCGATCTGCGAGGAAGCGCCGCGGTGCGCCACGAGCATCGGTCGCTGCGGTGGCTCGACGGCAATGCGCTGGGCGCGCGGTCTCACGGCAACCATCCTGCCGGGTCCGGCTCAGCGGGCCCGCTACGTTCAGATGACGCGGGGCGGAACATTGCCGTCGGCCTCCATGGCTTTGCCGGCCGCGTCCCAGGCCTGCATGCCACCTTCGAGGTTGACGGCGTCGTAGCCCTGCTGGCGCAGCCAGGCGGTGACCTGGGCCGAGCGTCCACCGACCTTGCACAGCACCACGATCGAGGCGTCCGGCGTGATCGGATCGGGCTCGTGGTTCACCCGCTGCGGTACTTGGTTCATCGGGATGTGGACGGCGCCCGCGATCCGCCCGGCGGCCCACTCGTCGTCCTCCCGGACATCGAGGAGCACGGCGTCTGCGGGCAGCTCGTCGACGCGGACGGTCGGCACGTTGTGCGGCATCATTTCATCGACCCTAACGAGACTCTCATTTGATCAACTTGGACAGGCGGCGGTCGGCGAGCTCGCGACCCTCGGTCTGGCACGTGGGGCAGTACTGGAAGTTGCGGTCGGCGAAGGACACCTCGCGCACGGTGTCCCCACACACCGGACACGGCAGCCCCGTGCGGGCGTGCACGCGCAGACCGCTGCGCTTCTCCGACTTGAGCGTCGCCGCCTTCTGCCCGACCGAGCGGGCGACGGCGTCGGTGAGTACCGCGCCGATCGCCTCGTGGAGGCGGCCGAGTTCGTCGTCACTCAGCTTCGTCGAATTCTTGAACGGCGAGAGCTTGGCGGTGTGCAGGATCTCGTCCGAATAGGCATTGCCGATGCCGGCCAGCACGCTCTGATTGGTGAGCGCGCGCTTCAACTGCGCGCTCTGCCCGGCGAGCAGTGTGCCGAGTTCCCCGCGCGAGACGCTCAGCGCGTCGGGGCCCAGGCGGGTGATTCCCGGTACTTCGAGCGGGTCGCGGACCAAGTACACGGCCAGGCGTTTCTGGGTGCCGGCCTCGGTGAGGTCGAAGCCGCTGACCGGTCCCTCGGGGAACTCGGGAGCAAGGTGGAGCCGGAAGGCAATGGGCCCCTTGCCGCCGGGCCGCGGCGGCGCGGGCGGCAGCGAGTCGCGCCACTGCAGCCACCCGGCGCGAGACAGGTGCGTGACGAGATGCAGCCCGTCCAGCTCGAGGTCCAGGAACTTGCCGTATCGAGACGCCCCGGTGACCAGAGCGCCACCGAGGGCGCTGAGCGGTGGGTCGAAAGTCTTCACGGCACTGATCGCGGCGACGTCGGCGCGCACCACGGATCGCCCGACGGCGCGCTCTCGTAGGAACGTCGCCAGCGCCTCGATCTCCGGCAACTCCGGCATACAGCCAGCCTACGGGTCCAGATAGCCGGCGATCACAGGAGCGACGAGCGCCACCAATTCATCTTCACTGGCCGACGCGAGCGGTTCGATGCCGATGATCGTCGAACCGAGCATGAGCCCGATGAGATGCGTCATGGCCGTCGCCACCCGGAGCTTGGACACCCCCAGGGCCCCCGAGACGCGCTCGAGCAGGACCTGCTCGGCGAAGGTGCGGATCGAGGCCGCACCCTGCTCGGTGCTCACCGCGCTGCGCAGCACCGCCTGCAGGCGCTGGCCGGTGGCCGGCTCGTGCCAGGCCCGGATGAAGAACCGGACGAACCGCTGCGCGAACTCCTCGCGGGGCCCGGCGGCGAGCAGTGTCGTGATGACCTCGGCCGGGTTCAGCGGCATCCGCAGCGCGGCGACGAACAGTTGCTCCTTGGTGCCGTAGTAGTGGTGGACGAGTGCCGCGTTGACGTCGGCCGCGGCGGCCACCGCCCGCATGCTCGTGCCCTGATAGCCGCGCTCGGCGAACAGCGTGCGGGCCGCCTCCAGGATCTGCTCGGGGGTTGTCGTGGGGCCGGGCCGACGACCGGCACGGGCCATGCCGCCACCTCCGTCCGGGCCTTGACAACCGCTTCCTGCAGCCTACATTTAATCGCATGGTTAATTCATCCGTGACGGGCCGAGATCTCACCGTGGTGCGCGGCGGGACGACGGTATTGGCCGGTATCGACGTCGACGTGAGGCCGGGCACCGTCACCGGTCTGCTCGGCCCGAGCGGTTGCGGCAAGACCACGCTGATGCGGGCGATCGTCGGCACCCAGATAGTCGCGTCGGGCAGCGTGATTGTGCTCGGGCGGCCCGCGGGCCACCCATCGCTGCGCCGTGAGGTCGCGTACGGCTCCCAGAAGGCCTCGGTCTATGACGACTTGACCGTCACCCAGAACGTCAGGTACTTCGCCGCGGCGCTCGGCGCGCCGCCGAAAGATGTCGAGCGCGTGATCGACGAAGTGGATCTCCGGAAGTTCACCGACCGGCTGGCCGGACAGTTGTCGGGCGGGCAGCGGTCCCGGGTCAGCCTGGCCGTCGCGCTGCTCGGCACGCCCAAACTGCTGATCCTCGACGAGCCGACGGTGGGCCTGGACCCGGTCCTGCGCGAGAACCTGTGGGCTCTGTTCAGCCGGCTGACCGACAGCGGGTTGACGCTCCTCGTGTCGAGCCACGTGATGGACGAGGCCGAGCGCTGCGACGAACTGATCCTCATGCGCGAGGGCCGGGTGCTCACCCAGGACTCGCCGCACGCCCTCATGGAACGCACCGGCACCAACACCATGGACCGCGCGTTCCTGCGCCTGATCGCGGAGGCAGCATGACCGACCTGGCGCGGTCATCATCAAGCTCAGCACCTGGTCAGCGCCCGACGAAGGAGGGGCACCTGACCGCCGCGATGACGTTCGCGACCGCGAAGCGCGTCCTGACCCAACTCCGGCACGACCCGCGCACGATCGCCCTGATGGTGCTCGTGCCGTCGGTGCTCATGGTGATGCTGCGCTACGTCTTCAACTCCGCGGCGATGTTCAGCCGGGTCGCGCCCGCGTTGCTCGGTTTCTTTCCCTTCCTGCTGATGTTCCTGGTCACCTCGATCACCACGCTGCGCGAACGGTCGTCGGGGACCCTGGAACGTCTGCTGACGACGCCGATGGCCAAGCTCGATCTGCTGGTCGGCTACGCCCTCGCGTTCTCGGTGGTGGCGGTGGTTCAGGTGGCGCTCGCGGTTGCGGTGTCCGGCTGGCTCGGCCTCGACCTCGCCGGCGCGGCGTGGGCGCTGGTGCTCGTCGCGCTGCTCGACGCGCTGCTCGGAGTGGCGCTGGGGCTGTTCGCCAGCGCCTACGCCCGCACCGAGTTCCAGGCCGTGCAGTTCATGCCCGTCGTCGTACTACCGCAACTGCTGGTGTGCGGTCTGTTCCAGCCGCGGCCCCAGATGGCCGACGGGCTGCGCTGGTTCTCCAACGCCATGCCGCTGTCCTACGCCGTCGAGGCGCTGCAGCGGGTTGCCGGCTCGTCATCGCTGGACGTCACGTACGTGCGCGGCGCGCTGGTGCTCGCGGGTAGCGCGCTGGTCGCGCTCGGGCTGGCGGCCGCGACGCTGCCCAGACGCAGCCCGTGAGCTGACTGCACGCAGGTGCGCGCGCCGACTCGCGGCGCCGCGAAACGCTAGGACGCAATCTCCAGGCGGGCCAGGGGGAAGGTCACTCCGGTCGTGCTGTGGCACCGGTAGCCGTTCGGGTTCTTGGCGAGGTACTGCTGGTGGTAACCCTCGGCATAGAAGAACTCGCCGATCGGCGCGATCTCGGTGGTCACCTTTCCGTAGCCCAGGCCCTCGAGTGTCTCGCTGAACAGGGCTTTGGCCTTCTCGGCGGTGGCGCGCTGCTCTTCGTCGAAGTAATAGATGCCCGAGCGGTACTGGGTGCCGACGTCATTGCCCTGGCGCATGCCCTGGGTCGGGTCGTGGACCTCGAAGAACTTGGCGACGATCGCGGCGTAGGTCGTCTTCTCCGGGTCGAACACGACCAGGGCGGCCTCGGTGTGACCAGTCAGACCCGAGCAGACCTCCTCGTAGTCCGGATGGGCGGTGATCCCGCCGGTGTAGCCCACCGCAGTGGTCCAGACTCCGGGCTCGCCCCAGAAGATCTCCTCGGCGCCCCAGAAGCAGCCGAGCCCGAACACGGCCTGCTGCAGGCCCTCTGGGAACGGCGGCTTGATCGGGCGCCCGTTGACGAAGTGGGTGTCCGGGACGGCGTACTCGTAGTGGTCGCGTCCACGTAATGCGCGTTCCGGAGTGACGAGCTCGGTCTTGGGGCGAGAGAACACCATGTCTTCGAGAGTAGGAGCGGGCCACCGCCCGCGCCACGTCATGCGCAGTGACGTTCGCGGGCCGTAATCCGGATTGGCGCCGCAATGGACCCCAGGACGTAACCTGGAGTCATGACGCAGTGGGGTTTGGACACCCTCTTCAATCCAGCCAAGCGGCATATGGATGACGAGAAGAACCGTCTGCAGTCGACCCGCGAAGAAGTCGGTGACAACTCCGGCGGCAAGCGCGTCGACTTCGAGTCGGGCAAGGTGACGATCCGCCGCGCCGTCGCGTCCGAGGACGACGACTCCGAGCCGGCCGGCGCCGGTGCCGCCGCCGATCGCCCGGCCGACCCCGACAAGCCGAAACCGAGCCCGGCCGCGATCCGAGCGGCGAAGCGCCGCGGGCGTCAGCCGCGCTGACCAACTGATCCGATGACGGGCCGCTGGCTGGCCGAGCGTGGGCTGTCCGCGCTGCGCTGACCGGGCCCGGACAGCGGAAACCCCCGGTGAGCGGGGGATTCACCGGGGGTTTCCATTGGCATCGTCATTCATACCGGTGAGCGGGGGGTTCACCGGATCGAACTCCGAAACCAAATCGGTCCGTTGCGAAAAGCGGGGGGTCTCACCGCACCGGAGCCGATTTTGCTGCTGTGTCCGAGCCGTCCCGACCTGGTGTTTCTCGGTGGTTCGCCTCTGACGTCGACTACGTTGCCTGATGATCCGTGTTAGGTCAAGGTTAAAATCCGATCTCACCCCTGCAAGTTGTGTGAGGTGTTGCATATGTCCTTTTCACACTTCGCAAAAGCCTCCAATCGGGCCAGAGTTTTCTGAATACGCCGCGCTCATCGACGTAATGCCAAGGCGGTCCCGGCACCGCCGCTCGTCGATCCGGGCGTCGGAGGGCGACTGGTGTCACGCACAGTGATGGCCAGCCGCACGATCCGGCCACCGCCGACCGACTCAGGTGTCGATCGGCGGGTCGACGTCCCAGCTACCGCCGTGCACGCGTTGCACCAGGTCGCTGAGCAC
>JAOPVG010000435.1 GCA_025966255.1 Jatrophihabitans sp. | reverse complement strand
ACAGCACCAGGTAGAACGTGATGGCCATGGCGCCGAGCGCGGTACGCACTGGAACGTCGCGCGGGCGCTGCAACAGATGGTGCGGTCGCTTGTCCTTCGTCATCTTCGCTTCGATGAACGGATAGGCGCCGGCGAGAGTGAACAGGATTCCGGGCAGCACGACCGTCGGCCAGAAAATCGCCGGGACCGTGTGGTGCCACAGCCTGATCTCCCACGACGGGAACAGCCGCGTCGACCCGTCCAGGAACATCATGTACCAGTCAGGCTGGGAGCCTGAGGACACCTGCGACGGCGTGTACGGTCCGAACAGCCAGACGGGGTTGATCTGGGCCAACCCGCCGAGCGCACAACAGATGCCGGCCACGATGAAGAAGAAGCCGCCCGCCTTCGCGGCGTAGATCGGGTACACCCGTTCGCCGCTCACCGTGTCCTCGGTGTGGCCGGGGCCGGGGAACTGGGTGTGCTTCTGCCGCACCACGAGAGCGAGGTGGGCGCCGATGAGCGCGGCCAAGATCGCGGGTATCAGCAGCACGTGCGCGATGTAGAAGCGTCCGATGATGAGGTCGCCCGGGAACGAGCCGCCGAAAACCAGGAAGGCCACCCAGGTACCGATCACCGGGATCGACAGGATGATCGCGTCGGCGATGCGAAGGCCGGTACCGGAGAGCAGGTCGTCAGGCAGCGAGTAACCGGCGAAGCCCTCGATGATGCCGAGACCGATCAGGCTGAGGCCGATCAGCCAGTTCAGCTCGCGCGGCTTGCGGAACGCACCGGTGAAGAAGACCCGGAACATGTGGATCAACATCGCGGCGAGGAACAGCAGTGCCGCCCAGTGGTGGATCTGCCGGATGACGAGGCCACCACGCACGTCGAAGGTGATGTTGAGCGTCGACTCGTACGCCCTCGACATCGGCAGACCCTGCATCGGCACGTACCGACCGCTATAGGTCGTCTCGGCCATCGACGGGTCGAAGAAGAATGTCAGGTAAGTGCCGGTGAGCAGCAGGATGATGAACGAGTAGAGCGCGATCTCGCCCATCATGAACGACCAGTGGTCCGGGAAGACCTTGTTGAGCTGCTTGCGCATCGGGCCGGCGAGCTTCAGCCGCTCGTCGAAGAACCGGCCCGCCTTGCCCAACGGCGTGCGGGGTTCGCTGGATCTGCGGGGCGGTGTGGTCGTCGTGGTTGTCATCGTCGCTCCCAGAACGCCGGACCGATGGCTTCGTGATAGTCGCTCAAGGCCACGAAGTACTGCCTGCCATCATCCCCGATCTCCACGCCGAGTGGCAGCTTCGGCAGGCTCCGCGACGCCGGGCCGAACACCGGTTTGGCGTCGGAGAGTACTTCGAACTGGGACTGGTGGCAGGGGCAGAGCAGCCGGCTCGTCTGCTGCTCGTACAGCGACGCCGGGCAGCCCGCGTGGGTACAGATCTTGGAGAACGCGAGAAACTCCGGGTTGTTCGCCGGCCAGCCCCACCCGGCCTGCCCCTTTCGGGCCTGCACCTTCTGGCCCGGACGCAGCCGGATGAGCAGGGTGGGCGAGGAGGCATCGGTGACGCCCGTGTAGCCGTTGACCTGTTCGCGGATGCCCGGGAACACCGTGGCGAGGCCACCGGGCTCGAGGTCGTCCGGGCCGATGCGGCGGAAGTTCTCGAACACGAGCGGCACGTGGCCGTTGGGCGGGAAGAGCGCCTTGTTCGGCCGGAACAGCGTGTGGAGCAGCTGGTCGCCCGGCTTCTTGATCATCCCTCCGACGAGCGCGACGAGCGGCACCGTGGCCACCGCACCCCCGGCGAGGCCGAGGGTGCGCAGGATCAGCGAGCGACGGGGCAGGCCGGTGTCTTCGAGGCCGACGAGCAGCGTCGCCTCGGTCATCAGCTTGTCTTCCTCGGACGAGGGCACGTCGTGCCGCTCCTGGACGGCTTCTTCCTCAGGCATCAGCCACTTCGCCCACAGGACTAGGCCGACGCCGAGGAAGATCATCATCACAGCGAGGAGTCCACCCAACGCGGGTGTGTAGAAGCGGAAGTTCTGCGGCGTCCCGGGCAAGTGCCACTTGTAGGGGAGCGCCACGAACGCGACGATGAAACCGAGGCCGGCCAGCCCCGAGATCGCGAACGTCAGGGCAACGGCCCGCTCCACCCGCTTCTCGGCCTTTGTCCCGGCGATAGGGAAGCGGTTGCGCCGGTGGACGATGTGGACGTCGTCGGCGTCCGCGCCGGCGAGCATCACCTCTTCGGGTGACAGCTCCCGCAGGTCCTCAGCGGTCGCCGCTTCCTTGTCGGACTCCGTGGTGCTCATCGGTGACCTCGCTGCCGCCTGCTCATCTGACCTTCGCTCCGATCCACAAGATCGAGATCATGACTGCGCCGACACCGGCGACCCAGATGACGATCGCCTCGGACACCGGGCCGATGCGGTCGACGCCGGCTCCGCCCGGATCCTTGGACGCCTTGAGGGTCTGGACGTAGGCGATGATCGCCCGCTTCTCGCTCGGGGTGATCTCGTTGTCGCTGAAGACCGGCATGTTCTCCGGCCCGGACAGCATCGCCGAGTACATGACCTGGTCAGTTGACTCGTTCAGCGACGGCGCGATTTTGCCCGCAGACAGGGGAGCGCCCTTGAACGTGGTGCCGTGGCAGGACGCGCAGTTCAACCGGAACAGGTTGCCGCCCTGGGCGATCTGGGCGTCCGTGCCGCGCAGGTCGCCCGTCGGTATGGACGGGCCGCCGCCGATCGATTCGACGTAGGCGGCAAGTTGCTGAGTCTGCAACTCGTTGAACTTCGGTGGCTTGCGGGCGTTGTAGGCACCCTGGCCGGCGGCGGGCATGCGGCCGGTGATCACCTGGAAGTAGACGGCGGCGCTGCCGACGCCGATCAGCGGCGGGCCCTGGCCCTTGATGCCGGCAAGGTTCGCGCCGTGGCAGGTGATGCAACTGGTCTCGAACAGCTGCTGTCCCGCCGCGATGTCCTGGGCGCCGCTCCCGGTGGCGTTCGCGGCCGGGGTCGTCGCGAACGCCGCGTAGGCGCCGCCCATCGAACCCAGCGCAGCCAGCAGGATGACGGTCGCACCAAGGCGACGGCGCAGGCCGCCACGACGCTTCCTCCCCGGCGCTGCGGGCACCCGCG
>JAOPVG010000418.1 GCA_025966255.1 Jatrophihabitans sp. | reverse complement strand
CCTGCGGCGGGGCCGGATCGAGTACGTGTCGCTGAATCCGACGTCGGCCGAAGGCCACGTGCTGGAGTCCGCGCGCGGGGCCGGCCCGGTCCCGGCCGCCCCGCGCCGCTGAGCTCGGCGCGGCTGTCAGTTCTGACCGGGCAGCTGACGCACCGCGCCGTAGACGCCCATCACGCCGAGCGCGAGCGGGATCACCGACAGCACGAGCAGCGATTCGAGCAGGTCTGCGGCTCGCGCAAACGGCGGTGCGTAGCGTCGATCGGGCAACGTGACCGCAAGCGCGAACAAGATCATCGCCGTGACCACGGCCCCAAGCGAGTAGGCCAGGATGCCCGCAGTCCTATGCGCGTCGATCAGCCCGGAGACGAGTACGGCCAGCAGCGCGAGCCCACCCGACGTGAGGAGCAGGACGCGCTGCCCCCGGCCGCTGAACAACCGCGCGCGCAGGAGGCAGATCACGCCGAGGACGACGGCGAGGATCTTCTCGCTGACTCCGCTTCCGCTCAGCAAAGCGGCCGACCCCGCGATGGCGAGCGCGACGCCCCCGACCAGACCGGTCAGGAACTGATCCGCGCGCACGGCCTGACCGAGGATCTGCTGCGCGTCGACCGTGCCGGTGTCGCGACGCAGGTCGGCCGCATCCAGCGGGATGGTCGGCAGTGGCAGCCGGGACAGCTTGAAGGACATCGTGGGCAGGAACGGCGATACCGCCAGGCCGGCGGTGGCGACGATCGACGCGGTGGCCGCCGCACTCAACGGGGTGGCCGACGCGATACCCGTGCCGATCGCGATCAGCAACGAAACGGTGATCGCTGCGACGAGCCCCGACACCCCGGCCGCAAGCACGAGCAGCAACACTGTCGCCACCAACGCGACAGCACACGCCGCGACCAGGATCTGCGGCGCGCCGAAGTCCACGAGTCGGTGGGTACCGCCGAGCGCGGTCGCCCCGCCCGCGCCCGCGAAGGCCACGGCGAAGCCGGCCGCGACGAGCGCCGGACCGCGCCGCCGATAGACCCGGCCGACGGCAACGGCCGAAAGCACGAGAAGAACCGTCGTGGCAGCGGCGCTCACGGCCGTGGCCGTCCATCGAGGCCCGATGGCAAGCAGGCTGAGCAGCGCGAAAGCCAGCAGAGCGACGGCGAAGGATGCCGCGGCGCGCATCGTGTCCGTGGCCTGCCAGCGGGTGGTGCGGCTGAGGACTCCGGTCGCTACCGCGTCGAGGACGTCGTCGAAGGCCACCTCGGGTAGGTGGGTCGCGCGGGTGCGCAGGTAGAGGACGTCCCCATCGCGCAGCTGGCTGGCGGCGAGGCTGGCCGACGGGTCGAGGGGGGTTTCGGTGGCCCGCTGGAGGACCCACCCTCCCTCGGCCGCTCCCAGGTCGGCGGTCTCGCGGCCGAGACTCGACACCACGATCGAGAGCAGTTCGGCCACCGCGATCTGCACGGGCACGGCAAGGTCCACGCGCAGCGTGGAGGAGATGATCGTGAGCCGGCAGCTGTTCGAGACCACGCTCGCGGACAAAGAGGCTCCTTCTAGTTGGTCGGCAGCCGCCGATAACATCGTGACCGCGGTGAGGGATTTCTGCCACTTGTCGCCAGTTGTCGCTTGTACGGTAACGGAGGTCTGAGTGGGCACAACGCTCTTCAGCCGTCCTCCACGTCGGGCCGGCCCGCTGGAGCCGCGCGGCGAGATCGTGCTCGAGTCCCCACCCGAGCTGCCGGAATCAGTCAGTGGCGGCGGCATGGGCCAGGCGCTGATGTATCTGCCGATGGTCGCCGGCGCAGGGGCAACCGGCCTGCTCGTCTCGGGCAGCGGTGGCTCCCCGGTCAGCTACCTGGCAAGCGGCATGATGGCCCTGTCCATGGTCGGGATGGCCTTCGGCGGCATGGGCCGTGGGTCCGGCGACAAGCGTCGGCGCCTCGACGGCGACCGCCGCGACTACCAGCGTTACCTGGAGCAGGTCCGCCGCCGCGTCCGCCGGGCCGCGGAACAGCAACGGGCCTCGTCCTCGTGGCACCACCCCGATCCCGACACGCTGTGGTGCATCTCGAAAGGCACCCGGCTGTGGGAACGGCGTCCGGGCGACGCCGACTTCCTGACCACTCGCGTCGGACGCGGCCCACAACGGCTCGCCGTCTCGCTGGTGCCGCCGGAGACGAAGCCGATCGAGGACCTCGAACCGATCTCGGCGGCAGCACTGCGGCGCTTCACGCGCACCTACGGCACCGTCTCAGACCTCCCCGCCGCACTCGCGCTGCCGGCCTTCGGTCGCCTGTGCCTCACCGGGCCGCCCGCTCCGACGCGCGGCCTGGTGCGCGCGATGCTCGGCCAGCTCGCGGCCTTCCACTCCCCGGACGACCTCGTCATCGCGGTGTGCACCTCCGGTGCTGCGGCCGCGCAGTGGGAGTGGCTCAAGTGGCTACCGCACGCGCTGAGCCCGACAACCTACGACGCGGTGGGACAGGTCCGGCTGATCGGCGAGGACCTCCTCAGCCTCGAGGCCCTGTTCGGCGACACGCTCACCAGCCGACCGCGATTTGGCACCGGCACCACGTCCGAGGGACCGCACGTCGTCATTGTGGTCGACGGTGGGCAGGTTTCGGTCGAGTCCCAACTTGCGGACAGCCTGGTGCAGGGTGTCACCGTCGTCGACCTGAGCGGGACGACCGGCGCCGACTCCGGCACCGGAGTGTTGCGCCTCGAGGTTGCCGACGACTCGCTCGTCATCGTGCGGCGGGAACGCACCGGCGGCGAGAAGCGCAGGCAGCTCGGCGTTGCGGACCGGATGAGTGTCGTGCAGGCCGAGTCGCTCGCCCGCGGGATGAGCCCAATGCGGATCTCCACGTCGACGTCCGAGCCCGCCGACGCGCTCGCGGTCGACCTCAGCCTGCCTGATCTGTTGCGCCTCGGCGATCCGCGCACGCTCGATCCGGACGTCTCGTGGCGGCCACGAGCCCCCCGCGACAGGTTGCGGGTACCGATCGGCGTGGGCTCCGGCGGCCAACCGGTCGACCTCGACATCAAGGAATCGGCGCAGGGCGGGATGGGCCCGCACGGGCTGGTCATCGGGGCCACCGGTTCGGGCAAGTCCGAACTCCTGCGCACCCTCGTCCTCGGTCTCGCGTTGACGCACTCGTCCGAGACGCTCAACTTCGTCCTCGTCGACTTCAAGGGCGGCGCGACCTTCGCGAGCCTCGACGTGCTGCCGCACACGTCGGCGGTGATCACAAACCTCGAGGACGAACTGATCCTGGTCGACCGCATGAAGGACGCCGTCCACGGCGAGCTGGTTCGCCGCCAGGAAGCTTTGCGGGCCGCCGGCAACTACGCCTCGCTACGAGACTACGAGCGGGCCCGTGCGCAGGGCGCGGCGCTCGAGCCGATGCCGTCGCTGTTCGTCGTGGTCGACGAGTTCAGCGAGTTGTTGTCGGCCAAGCCGGACTTCATCGACCTCTTCGTGATGATCGGCCGGCTCGGTCGGTCGCTCGGCGTGCATCTGCTGCTGGCCTCGCAACGGCTGGAAGAGGGCAAGCTGCGCGGCCTCGACACCCACCTGTCCTATCGCGTCGGTCTGCGCACGTTCTCCTCGATGGAGAGCCGCGTCGTCCTCGGCGTGCCAGACGCCTACGAGCTGCCCAGCGCACCCGGCAACGGCTACCTGAAGGAAGCCACGGAGGGCCTGGTGCGGTTCAAGGCCGCCTACGTATCGGGTCCGTACACGAAGACGGCCAATGCCGGCCCCGACCGCGGCGACTCCGCACGCCATCAGGTGCTGCCCTACCAGGTCGACTTTCTCGCTCCGCGCGAGGACGTCGTCGACCCCGAACCTGAGGTCACGCCCGAGCCGGCCCCGACCGGGCCGAGTGAAACCATGCTGGACATCCTCGTGAGCCGCCTCGACGGTGCCGGATTGCCGGCCCGCAAGGTGTGGCTGCCGCC
>JAOPVG010000392.1 GCA_025966255.1 Jatrophihabitans sp. | reverse complement strand
CTACGACCCGCAGGGCCACACCTCCATCGGACTCGGGAAGAGCCACCACATGAACATGGACTACTCGGCCTGGGAGGGCTACGAGGTCGACGGCCACGTGGACTGGGTGATGTCCCGCGGGTCCGTCCTCGTCGACGAGACCGGCTACGTCGGGTCGAAGACCCACGGCAAGTTCCTGAAGCGCGACCTGACGCAGTACCTGACATGAAGTTCGGTGTGGTCCTGCAGACCAACCCGCCGGCCTGGCGGACCGTGCAGCTGGCGGAGCTGGCGGAGGTGCACGGGTTCGAGTACGTGTGGACGTTCGACTCCCATCTGCTGTGGCAGGAGCCGTACGTCATCTACAGCCAGATCCTGGCGCGGACGAACCGCGTGATCGTCGGGCCGATGGTCACCAACCCGGCGACCCGGGACTGGACCGTCACCGCGTCGCTGTTCGCGACGCTGAACGAGATGTTCGGCAACCGGACCATCTGCGGCATCGGCCGGGGCGATTCGGCCGTCCGCGTCATCAACGGCAAGCCGGTGACCCTGGCCGACCTGCGCGCGTGCATCGAAGTGATCCGGCCCCTCGCCAACGGCGGCCAGGCCGATTACCGCGGCAACCTGCTGCGCTTCCCGTGGGGCGCCGACTCGCGGCTGCCGATCTGGGTGGCGGCTTACGGGCCGAAGGCGCTCGCCCTGACCGGTGAGATCGCCGACGGCTTCATCCTGCAGCTGGCCGACCCGGACATCACGGCGTGGTCGATCGCCGCCGTCCGGGCCGCCGCCGAGGCCGCCGGGCGCGATCCGGCCGCGGTGACGATCTGCGTTGCGGCGCCCGCGTACGTCACCGATGGCACCGACGCCGGCCTGGCCCACGGGCGCGACCAGTGCCGGTGGTTCGGCGGCATGGTGGGCAACCACGTCGCCGACATCGTCGCTCGCTACGGCGCCGACGGCTCGGCCGTCCCGCCGGCCCTGTCCGACTACATCGCCGGTCGGCAGGGCTACGACTACAACTCGCACGGCAAGGCCGGCAACATGCACACCGACTTCGTCCCGGACGACGTGATCGACCGCTTTTGCCTGATCGGGCCGCCCGCGACCCAGATCGAGCGGCTGAACGAGCTCGCCGGACTCGGCGTCGATCAGTTTGCCCTCTACCTGCAGCACGATGCCAAGGACGCCACGCTTGCGGTATACGGCGAGAAGGTCATCCCGGCCGTGAACACGAGGGCAGCGGCGAAGGTCTGACCGGATCCGCTGCGCTTGGATCTCGTGACCCAACTACGCGGCGGCGGCGCAGGCCCAACGCGACGACGAAGGGCCACGTCACCTGCGCCGAGGAGGTCAGGCGCTCAGCGAATCCGAGATGGCTGCCCTCGTGTAGTTCGTACACGAGCCAGATCAGCAGCGCGCACGACACCGCGGACGCGACGACGGTCACCCGGAGGTCCGGCGGCCGGGCCGCTGCGGCGCCCAGGATCATCAGCACCGGCCAGCTGGCGATCGCGAGCTCCCCGACGCCGGTCCAGAACATGTGCGACGGTGTGGAGCCGTGCGACGGCACCGGACAGAGCGCGACACCGATCGCAGCCACGCCGGCCGCGACCAGCCCCAACCGGGCCGCCCGGCCGATCATGCTCATCCCCGCGGCCGTCACGAGATAACCGATGCCGACCAGGACCAACCCACCGGTCATCACCCATGAATCCGCCCCGGCGTGGCCGGAGAGCACGCTCACCGTCTGCCGCATCGGGCTGTAGGAGCTCGGTTGCAGCTCGCCCGCGATCAACCAGGCCGCGATCAACACGACCGGCGTGAGCCCCGCGGAGACGAACGCCCACGCGGGGATCATCTGGTCTACGTGCGGACCGCCGCCGCGGCTTGGTCCCCGATTCGCGCGTTGCGGCTTCGCAGCACGAAGCCGAGCCACGACACCACCACGACGAGTCCCACCAGCGTCTGCGCAAGGGTCTCGCTTGTGGTCGGGTAAAGCGTGCCCCGCACGTAGATCTCGGTGAACCCCGGGCGCAGCGGCGGCTGTCCATTCTGCTCTCTGAAGAAGTTCTGCAGCGCGGTCAGCGGGCACGGCACCGAGGTCGTGACGATCAAGACGGCCCACACCGTCGAGAGCAGGTGCCCGTAGATCGTCCACCGCCAGCGCCAGGCCAGGAAACCACCCACGACGAGATAACCGAGGAAGGCGTAATGCAACCCTGCGACCGTGTCGGCGAGGCAGAGCCAGACGGTGCTCACGCGGCTGCACGGCGATCGCGTGCGCCACAGCGGCGCGGCAGGGAGTAAAGGCGGATTGCCCTCCGCGAGGGCGGCTGCGTCAAGGTCACGACGGATCGCTTCCCGGCGGCGAGGCATCGGTGCCGCCTACGAGACTTCCGGCTATTTCTTAACCGACCTATCGAGGATAAGCAGGCCATGCCACTTTTTCTGTCCGAGCGTCCTGACAGACTCGTCGGCATGACCGACGAAGCTTTGAGCCGCCCCGACGCATCGGCCGCTGTGGAGGCGATCGGCTGGCGGTACCTGCTGGGCACGCTGGCGGCGTCGGTTGCCGTCACGTCGCTGAATCAGGGCGTGGAGGTCGCCCAGGCCGTAGTGGCGGCGTGTGGCGGGGACGCCGACGCCCACCTGCGCGTCGACGTCCGACCCGACCGCGTCGAGCTCGTCCTCCAGACCAAGTCCATCGGCCGGGTCACCCGGCGTGACGTCGAGCTGGCGCAGGCTGTCACCGACGCCGTGGGCGCGCGCGACCTCGCGATCGCGGCGCCGACGAGCGGCGGTCTCGCGCGGCCGGTGCAGGCGCTCGAGATCGCGATCGACGCGCTGGACATCGCCGCGATCCGGCCGTTCTGGAAGGCCGTCCTCGCCTACGCCGACGAGCCGGGTGCGGACGAGCCGCAAAACGCCATCGTCGACCCGGTGGGGCAGGGTCCGGCGATCTGGTTTCAGCAGATGGACGCACCGCGGCCCCAGCGCAACCGCATCCACTTCGACATCACCGTCTCCCACGACGAGGCGCAGCGGCGTATCGACGCGGCCCTGGACGCAGGCGGCACGCTCGTCAGCGACGACGCCGCGCGCTCGTTCTGGATCCTCGCCGACGTCGAGGGCAACGAGGTGTGCGTGTGCACCTGGCAGGACCGCGACCGGGTCGACTAAGCCCGTCCTAGCCGGCCGCGACGGTCACCTGGACGGTCGTGGCGCCGGGCAGCGAAGCGAGCCGCAGCGTCGGCGCTCCTGCGGCGGAGAGCACCTGGGCGCCGCTCACCTGCACCGAGTAGCCGTGCGGGTACTGGATCGCCGGCACCGCGATCTCGGTCTGCGCGCCGGCCGCGAAGCGGCCCTGTGCGTCGGCGCGGGCCGTCGTGTACGTGAGGCGGAACGTCCCGGCCTTCGTCGACCAGGCCGACGGCGTCCCGGCCACGACCTGCGGATAGGGCTGGGTGAGCGCCTTGAGCTTGTCGGTCAGGACGTTCGCTCCGCTCGGCGGCTGGTTCGGGTCGAGGACGAGCGCCTGCCCATTGGGGGATGCGCTCGTCTTGTCGTGGCCGGTGTACGCCCACTCCAGCCAGCCGGTGCGGTACTTGTCGGTGAGCGAGACGAGCAACGCGATGTTGGGCAGATCGTTGGTCGCGCCGAACTCGGTGAGCAGCGGCGGGACGGCGTGCGCCTGGGCATACCGCGACGCCGTGCCGACAGTGAGCTCGTCCTGGGGCGGGCAGAGCGCGTTGTTCGCGGTGAGCTCCTCGGTGCTGCAGTAGTCGTGGTACGCGAATCCCGTGCGGGCGTCCCCGGCGAAGCCGATGTGGGTGGCGCCGACCTGGGTGAACAGCGTGTTCGGCTCCAGCCAGACGGTGTGCGTGGTGTCGACGGTCCGGATCGCTGTGTCGACCCGCTTGTAGAACGCGGTGAGCGTCTGGTCGAAGATCGGGCAGCCGACGAGCGGCACGGCGCAGAGCGGCCAGGTGGTGCCCGGCCACGGTTCGTTGATCACCTCGTACCCGGCGACGGCCGGATCGGCGCGGAAGCGGGTCGCCACGTGGGCCCACGTGCGGGCGTAGTGGTCCTGCAGCCCGATCCCGTCGGCCGCCTTCGCGTTGCGCCAGAACTGGTCCCACACGTGCCACTCGGCCGGGTTCGCCAGGTAGTTCCCCGGAAAACCGAGCGGCAGGTTGGGCCGGCCGCCGTCCTGTACCGCCCAGGCCGGCGCGCCCTCGCCCTGGAACTTCTCGTTGTACAGGTCCTGGTGGAAGTCGAGCAGCGACACGATGCCGTGTGCGGCGAGCGTGCGCACGGTGGCCGCGATCCCGTCGAGATACGCGTCGTCGTACTGACCGGGCTGCGGCTCGACCGCGGCCCAGATGACCCCGACCCGCATCGCATTGAAGCCATTGGCGGCGAGGAACGCCGCATCGTCGTCGCCGAAGCCGGCGGCCGAGGGCAGGTACGGCGCCACCTTGTAGACCTCGTTGAGCCCGTGCAGCACCACGACGCGTCCGGACGCATCGGTGATCCACCGCCCGCTCTGGCTCAGCGGGGCGCTGGCCAGTCCAGTGCGCGCGGACGATGGCGTCGGGACGGAGGCGGTCGCGACCATGGGAACCGCGAGGGCGAGGACGCTGGCTACCGAGACGGCGAATCGGCCGATCGTGCGCACCGCAAACCTCCTGGTCGGGGGACGTGCGCCGAGCATCGCACTGGAACGCGTTCTACGCAGCTCCGGAGGGCTCGGCGTCGGCCCCGGCCGCGGCGTCGGCCCTCGCCCGATACTTGGCCGCCGTGCGCTTGCGCCCCGGGATCTCGCGGGGCGCGCCCTTGCGGAGTTCGGCGAGCAGCCGATCGGAGAAGGCGTGGGCCGATTCACCCGGCTGCAGCTGGCCGCCGCTCGGCAGGAAGAACTCGACGCTGACCGACGGCCGTTTCGGGACGCGGACGACGTCGGTGCTGCCGTTGGTGCGGACGCACACCACAGTCGCCTCCGGCACCGCCTCGGCCAGCCGGCCGACGCCGCTGCGGGCGCGCAGGTGGCGGCCGAGCGATCGGGTGCCCTCCGGGAACATGCCGATGCAGGCGCCCTTGGCCAGTTCCTCGACCGCGGTGGCCATAGCGTCCTCGTTGCTGACGCCCCGCACGACCGGGATGTGGCCCATCCCGTTCATCAAGGCGGCCGCGACGCGCGTCTTCCACAGGCTCGATTTCGCCAGCGCCCGGATCTGGCGTTTGTCCCGGGCGGCCACGGCGATCGCGATCGGGTCCCAGTAGCTGTCGTGGTCGGCGACGATCAGGGTGGGCCCGCCGGCCGGCAGGCAGTCCAGGCCGGTCACCGTCAGGCGCGACCACGTCCGCATGATCGGCGTGCCGATTGCGAGCACGATGCGGTAGGCGATGGTCTTCGGCGGCGCGGCGGAGCCCATCGCGTCATCATGGCCCAGCCGAGCCGGTTGTAGAGCGGTCGGTTGTAGGGCGGTGGCGGACCCTGGCCGAGTCCCGGCGCGCCCCGATTCGGCGCGTGGTCAGGGTTTAACCATGGCGCCGCTAGACTGGACAGAGTTGGCGGGCACCGATTGCCCGCATATTCAGCTTCATTGACGCGAACACGCGTCGGGCTCGTGCCAGAACCGCGACACAGAATCGCGGATTGCCGGGACGTGCCACTGTCCCGAAGGATCCCTTTGTCCAGCTCCACCTCGCGCGGCACTGCCGTGCCTCGCTCCAACCCGTCCTCCTCCAACCGCGGCTCGGGCACGCCCCGCACCGCCGGCTCACCTTCGAACTCCCGCCGCAGCGGCGGCTCCCGCCCGGCTCGCAACAACGGGCCGGCCCGGACCAAGACGCCGGCTGCGCGCCGTCCCGCCGCCTCCCGCTCCCTCTGGGACCGCCTCCCGGTGAGCATCGTCCCGACCGAGAACCTGCCGAGTTTCGGCGAACTCGGCCTGCCCGCCGCCATCGTCAAGGCGTTGTCCCGGAACGGGCTCAACTCGCCGTTCCCGATCCAGGCGGCGACCATCCCGGACATCCTGGCCGAGCGTGACCTCCTGGGCCGGGCCGCCACCGGATCCGGCAAGACGCTGGCCTTCGGGCTGCCGCTCGTGGCCCGGCTCGCCGGTGCTCCCTCCGCGGCCCGTCGCCCCCGCGGGCTGATCCTGGTCCCGACGCGGGAACTGGCCATGCAGGTCACCGACGCGATCGCTCCGCTGGCCGCGGCCTGCGGTGTGTCCGTGCGCTTGGTCGCCGGCGGCCTGCCCATCAGCAAGCAGATCCAGTCGCTCGAGCGGGGCGTCGACATCCTCGTCGCCACGCCCGGACGGCTCGAGGATCTGATCGACC
Source organism: Jatrophihabitans sp. (assembly GCA_025966255.1). Taxonomy (GTDB): domain Bacteria; phylum Actinomycetota; class Actinomycetes; order Mycobacteriales; family Jatrophihabitantaceae; genus Jatrophihabitans. The sequence goes on along the minus strand of JAOPVG010000392.1, from coordinate 3,274 downwards.
GCCGCTCGTGCAACCTCGGCGCCGTCGAGGTCACCGTCCTCGACGAGGCCGACCACATGGCCGATCTCGGTTTCCTGCCCGTCGTGCGTCGACTCCTTGACCAGACGCCGCGGGGGGGTCAGCGCCTGCTGTTCTCCGCCACGCTCGACGGCGATGTCGCCACCCTCGTTGAGCAGTACCTCGACAACCCGTCGGCCCATGCACTGAGCACGGTCGAGGCCTCGGTCGACACGATGACCCATCACGTCGTCCGGGTCTCGGCCGACGCGAAGTTCGACCTCGTGGCGGCGATCACGAGCCGGGAGGGTCGCACCCTCGGTTTCGTGCGAACCAAGCACGGCGCCGACCGAGTGGCAAAGAACCTCGGCCGTATCGGCGTGCGCGCCGGCGTGCTCCACGGCGGTCGTAGCCAGTCGCAGCGCAATCGCGCGCTGGAGGCTTTCCGGGACGGATCGGTGCCGGTGCTCATCGCCACCGACGTCGCGGCCCGCGGCATCCACGTCGACGACGTGTCGCTCGTGCTGCACGTCGACCCGCCGGCCGACCCCAAGGACTACCTACACCGCTCCGGGCGCACCGCCCGGGCCGGTGAGAGTGGCGTCGTCGTGCTCCTGAGCACGCCCGCCGACGAACGCGACGTCCGCAAGATGCTCGGCGCCGCCGGCGTCCGCCCGGAAGAGCGCGACGCGAGTGATCCCGCCCTGCAGCGGGTCACCGGCGCCCGCACGCCCAGTGGCGTAGCTCTGGTCGAGGCTCGTCCGCGTCCGGTGAAGCCGCGCGCCGACGGCAGCGTGCCGTATGCCGGCCGGTCGGATCGCTCCGGGCGTTACCGCCCGGCCGGCGGACGGCCCTCACGTCCGGCGCAGTCCGGCGGCGGCAGCCCGCGCGGGCGCCGCGGTCGCTGACCGGTCGGTGGCCGACCTCGACGGGTTGACCTTCCCCACCCGAGAACACCCCAAACGCCCGTAGACTGGGGTGTTCCGTCCCCACCATGAATCGAGGGTTGCCGCGTGGCAATCAAGAAACGCGACGACCTGCGCAACGTGGCGATCGTCGCCCACGTGGACCACGGCAAGACGACGCTCGTCGACGCCATGCTCTGGCAGTCCGGCGCGTTCACCGCCCACCAGGCCGACACCGGCGACGTCAACGAGCGGGTCATGGACTCCAATGACCTCGAGCGCGAGAAGGGCATCACGATCCTGGCCAAGAACACGGCCGTCGATCACGTCATGCCCAACGGTGAGCGGCTCACCATCAACATCATCGACACCCCCGGCCACGCCGACTTCGGCGGCGAGGTGGAACGTGGCCTGTCCATGGTCGACGGCGTGCTCCTGCTCGTCGACGCGTCGGAGGGGCCGCTGCCGCAGACCCGGTTCGTGTTGCGCAAGGCACTGGAGGCCGGCATGCCGGTCGTCCTCGTCATCAACAAGGTCGACCGTCCGGACGCCCGCATCGCCGAGGTCGTCGACGAGACCTACGAATTGTTCCTCGACCTCGATGCCACCGAGCACCAGATCGAGTTCCCGATCGTGTACGCGTCGGCCAAGGCCGGCCGGGCGTCGCTGAAGCGGCCCCAGGACGGTGGGATGCCGGAGGAGGAGAACCTCCAGCCCCTCTTCGAGACGATCCTCGAGTCGATCCCGGCCCCGACCTACGACGACCAGGCACCGCTGCAGGCGCACGTCACCAACCTCGACGCCTCGCCGTACCTGGGCCGCCTCGCCCTGTGCCGGGTGCACAACGGCACGATCCGCAAGGGTCAGCAGGCGGCCTGGTGCCGCGCCGACGGGACCATCGAGCGGGTCAAGATCACCGAGTTGCTGAAGACCCAGGCCCTCGACCGGTTCCCGGCCGAATCGGCCGGTCCGGGCGACATCATCGCCATCGCCGGCATTCCGGAGATCACGATCGGGGAGACCCTCGCCGACCCCGACGACCCGCGTCCGCTTCCTGTCATCACAATCGACGAACCGTCAATCTCGATGACGATCGGCATCAACACGTCACCGCTGGCGGGCAAGTCAGGCAAGAAGTTGACAGCTCGTCAGGTGATCAACCGGCTCGATGCGGAACTGGTCGGCAACGTCTCGATCCGAGTGCTGCCCACCGAGCGGCCGGACACCTGGGAGGTGCAGGGACGTGGCGAGTTGCAGCTCGCGATCCTGGTCGAAATCATGCGCCGCGAAGGGTTCGAGATCACTGTCGGCAAGCCGCAGGTGGTCACGCGCACCATCGACGGCAAGCTGCACGAGCCGATGGAGCGCATGACGATCGACATCCCGTCCGAGTACCAGGGCGTCGTGATCCAACTGCTCGCGCTGCGCAAGGGCCGGCTCGAGCAGATGGTCGACCATGGCACCGGGTGGATCCGGATGGAGTACCTAGTCCCGGCCCGCGGGCTCATCGGGTTCCGTACCGAGTTCCTCACCGAGACCCGCGGGACAGGATTGCTGCACCACATCCACGAGGGCTACGAGCCCTGGGCGGGCGACATCCGAACCCGTCCCAGCGGCTCGCTCGTCGCCGACCGCAAGGGTGCAACGACAGGATTCGCGCTGGCCAATCTGCAAGAGCGCGGCACCATGTTCGTCGGCCCCGGTACCGAGGTCTACGAGGGCATGATCGTCGGTGAGAACTCCCGGTCGGACGACATGGACGTGAACCCGACCAAGGAGAAGAAGCTCACCAACATGCGTCAGTCCTCGGGTGACGTGTTGGTACCGCTCATCCCGCACCGCATCCTGTCACTCGAGCAGGCGCTCGAGTTCTGCCGCGACGACGAGTGCGTCGAGGTCACCCCCGCGACGGTGCGCATGCGCAAGGTGGCGCTCCTCGGACAGGACCGCGAGAAGCTCCGCTCCCGCAGCAAGAAGTAGCGCTGTTTGCACCCGCCCACGTCGCTAACCGCCGGGAATTCGACGAGCTAGCGGCGCCTGCGGGTGCAAACCGGGGGCCGGCGCGATAGTGCCCCACCTTCGCTCTGACGAGCCGCGCCGGTACCCGCGGGCGTACGCGGCCCTCAGCCGTCTAGCCACGGCCTCGAACGAATAGACGTCCGACCACCCCCAACGCACGACGATCAGTCCGGTCTCCTCGAACTGCTTCTGCCGATGACGTTCTTTGACGACGGCCGGACGACCAGGTTCGTACTTGAGGTCCCCGTCGGCTTCGCCGACCACGCCGAACTCATCCCAGTAGAAGTCGCAGCGGCCCAGGAACCGCCCGGACTCGTCGCAGATCTCGGTCTGAAGTCGAGGCGCGGGCAGCC
>JAOPVG010000371.1 GCA_025966255.1 Jatrophihabitans sp. | reverse complement strand
GCGTAGCGACCGTTGTCATCCACCAACGTTTCATGCGTTCCGGACTCGACAACCCGGCCCTTGTCGATCACCGCGATGTGATCGGCCCCGCGCACGGTCGAGAGGCGGTGCGCGATCGTGATCGTCGTGCGCCCCTCGGCGAGGCGGTCGAAGGCCTCCTGCACGGCGCGTTCCGTCTCCGTGTCCAGAGCGCTGGTCGCCTCGTCGAGCACGAGCACCCGCGGGTTGCGCAGCAACGTCCGGGCAATCGCGATGCGCTGCTTCTCGCCTCCGGAGAACCGGTGGCCCCGCGAGCCGACCATCGTGTCGTAACCGTCCGGCAATGACGCGACCAGCTCGTGAATCTGCGCGGCCTCGGCCGCGGCCTCGATCTCGGCATCGGTCGCATCGGGCTTGGCGTGCCGCAGGTTCTCGCGCACGGTCGTGTGCATCAGGTACGTCTCCTGACTCACGACGCCGACGATCTTGGCCAGATCGGCGAGCCGCAGGTCCCGCAGATCGACACCGTCGATCGTCACCCGACCACCCGTCGGGTCGTAGAGCCGGGCGACCAGCGACGCGAGCGTGGTCTTGCCCGAACCGGTCTCGCCGACCAGGGCAAGTGTTGTGCCAGCTGGCACATCGAGGTTGACGCCGGCGACCGAAGCTGTCTCACTCCCCCCATAGACGAACGTGACGTCCTCGAACCGGACGTGTCCGGCCACCGTCCGTGGGTCGATGCCCACGGGATCCGCGGGCTCGTCGACGTCGACCGGCAGGTCCAGGTACTCGAAGATGCGGGCGAACAGGGCCAGCGAGCTGGTCAGCGAGACGCCCACGTTGAGCAGCCCCATCAACGGACGGAACAGGTTCGACTGCAATGCGGTGAACGCCACCAAGGTGCCGATCGTCATCGTGCCGGCCGTGGCAGGCAGCCCGGCGGACAGGTACATGATCGCGGGGATCGCGGCGAAGATGACGCTCATCGAGGCCATCCGCCAGCGGCCGGCGAGATCGGACCGCAGCTCGAGATCGATCAACCGTGACGACGAGGAGGTGAAGCGCTCGACCAATGCGGGAGCGCTTCCCATCGTCTTGGTGAGCAGGACGCCGCCGATCGACAGCCCCTCCTCGATGGTGACGTTGAGGTCGGCCAGCTCGGCCTGCCGCTGCGCAGTGATGGCGCGCCGCATGTTGGCGACCTTGCGGGTCAGGAAGATCGACGGCGGCAGCACGACGAGCGAGACCAGCGAGAGCTGCCACGACAGTGCGGCCATCGCGACTACGGTGGCGACGGCCGTCGTCAGGTTCGACGCGATCGACGTCGCGGTGGAGGTGACGACGGACTGCATCCCGCCGATGTCGTTGGTGATTCGCGACTGAACCTCGCCGGTCCGGGTGCGGGTGAAGAACGCGACCGACTGCCGCTGCAGGTGACCGAAGACCTCGGTGCGCAGCCGATGCATGACCTGCTGCCCGACCCGGGTGCTAATCCAGGTCTGCACGACGCCGAGCGCGGCCGTGACGGCGGCGACGGCGACCATGCCGACGACCAGCCACACGAGCAGGTTGACGTTCTGCTCGGGAAGGGCCTTGTCGATCACTGCGCGCAGCAAGAAGGGCGAGGCCATGGCCACAATCGAGGACGCGACGATGATCGCAGTGACGATCGCGAGCGGGGCGCGGTACGGAGTGAAGAGTCGGCCGATCCGGCGCAGTGAGACCTCGCGGGCCTGCGCCTTCTCTGCGGCCGACGGTTTCATCGGGCCGCGCGAACGGCGACCACTGCCGGTGGGGGTGGGTTCCAAAGGACGTACCTCAATCAGTGAGTAGTAGTGAGGTACCCTCGCCAATTTACTGAGGTAACCTCATAATGAGGGTACAACAGGAGTTATTGCTAGCCTATTCCGGTGGCTGACGAGAGAGACGACGAGACGCTGGCCGAGGCGTTCTGGGGCGTGGCGCGTCAACTGCGCGGCCTCTCCCGCAGGACGCTCGAGCCGTGGGAGGTCACGCCGTCCCATGCCCGCGTGCTCTCCGTCCTCGCGCGACACGGCGTGATGAGGCTGAGCGAACTGTCCGAGCACCTGCGCATCGCCCCTCGATCCACGACCGAGGTTGTCGACGCCCTGGACGAGCGCGGGCTCATCGAGCGGCGCCCCGATCCGAGCGATCGCCGGGCCACGCTGGTGGAGCTCACCGACGACGGCAAGGACATCAACGCCGCGATCCGCGCCTCCCGGGCCACCGAGGCTGACGCGTTCTTCGGCACCCTCAGCGACACCGACTACTACAACCTGACCCGCATACTGCGTAAGCTCCGGCGCCTCGCCTAGCCACGACCCGTCGGCGGTCAGCCCACCGACCACAACGCCTCGCGCGCCCGCGCCGCGGCCAGCGCGGTTGCCCCTACCACTTGCGCGCGCTCGCCGAGTGATGCCAACACCACGACGGTCTCGCCGATCGCGGGCTGGGCGTAGCGCCGAATCGACTCGGCGACGCCGTCCACCAGGGCCTGACCCGCACCGGCCAGCTCACCACCGAGCACGATCCGCTCCGGGTTCAGCAGGTTGCACACGTCGGCCAGCGCTCGGCCGAGCGTGCGGCCGGCTTCGAGCACGATCCGGCGCGCGGCGGGATGCTCCTCGGCCGCCAGCAACGGATCCACTTCGACGCTCCCCGAGACGAAGCGAATCTGCTGGCGCACCCGCTCGATGGACACCACCGTCTCCAGGCAACCCCGGCTGCCGCATCGGCACAGCGTGCCCTCGGCCTCGACGACCGCGTGCCCGATCTCGCCGGTCAATCCGTTCGCGCCGCGATACAGCTGCCCGGCGAGGATGAGGCCGGTCCCGAGCCCGTGCGACGCCTTGACGTAGACAAGATCGGAACAACCGACCGCGGCACCGACGCGGTGCTCACCGATCGCGCCGAGGTGCGCATCGTTCTCGATGTCGACGGCGGCCGGATCGACGCGCAGGCGTGCAGCGATCTCGTCGGCGATCGACAGCTGCCACCAGCTCGGCACGATCGTGCTCGAGCGCATCCGTCCGGCGCGATCCACCGGGCCGGGCACGCCGGCCACCACCCTTCGCACCGACGATGCGCGGCGCCGCGAGCGCCGCAACAGGCTGCGCACCAGCTCGGCCGCGGTATCCAGGGCGTCGTCGGACCGGCGATCGACATCGACCTCGCAACGCTCGTGCACGAGGTGCTCGCCCAGCAGATCGGCCACGGCAACCGACAGGTGCGCGTGGCCGAAGTCGAGGCCGACCACGACACCGTCGGGCAGTGTCGGCACCAGGACGTTGCCGGGACGGCCCCGACCCTGATCGGGGCGCCGGTTCGCCGGCTGCTCCACCAGCTGACCGTCCTCGATGAGGGCAGCGACCAGCGGGCGGATGCCACCGAGGGACATGCCGGTGAGGCGCGCAGCTTCCGGCCGGGTGATCGGCCCGTGCGCCCGCAGGATCTGCAGCAACCGCTGCGCCGCGCTGCCGCGTGGGCCGATCCACGGGTCGACGGCGGGCATGCCACACCCTAGCGAGCGATCCCGATCTTTTCGACGCTGAGCGCGCGAATAATCCGACCTAAAGCCGAAAATGTGTCGATCTTGATCCGAACTTCGGTCGTCCGCGCCTCTTGACGCGCCGCATGGGCGATGTCAGGTTCTTCCTATTCGCTCCCGGTGTGT
>JAOPVG010000366.1 GCA_025966255.1 Jatrophihabitans sp. | reverse complement strand
CCGGCCCGGCGTGGGCGGACGGGCGCGGCGATCCACTGCGGGTCGGCCGGCTGCGGGCCGGAGCCGTTCGCGATCCGATCGGCATCCAGTCGCCGCGGCCGCAGCTGTCGTGGCAGCTCACCGGGGCCGGACTCCAACGTCGCCAGACCGCCTATCAGCTCCGGGTGGCGAGCAGTGCCGCCCGGCTGCGGGGCGGACGGGCCGACCTGTGGGACACCGGGCGCGTCACATCGTCGGCGAGTAGCCAGATCGCCTACGGCGGACGGGCGCTGTCGTCGCGCACGCAGGCGTTCTGGCAAGTGCGGGTGTGGGACGAGGGCCACCGCGCTTCGGCGTGGAGTCCGGTGAGTGTCTTCGAGATCGGATTGCTCGCGCCCACCGACTGGACCGCGGCGTGGATCGGCAATCCGGGCTGGGACGCGCTCGGCACGCCCACCCCGCCGGCCACCATCACGGTCGCGGCCCAGCCGGCGCGCTTCGTTCGACTGTCGGTGACCAAGCTCGGCCTGCCGCTGAAGGAAGGCTGGCCCGATCCCGTGTCGCGGCTGCAGTTGGCCGAGATCCAGGTCGTCAACTCCGCGAACCCGGACGTTGACCTGGCGCTGCACAAAGCGGTGACGTGCACCGATGTCTACTCCGCCCCTGGAGCCTGGGAGCCGGAGTACCTCACCGACGGCAAGACGTCCGGAGACACGCCGCCGATCGGCTTCACCAGCCTCGAGCACCACGGGCAGGATGTATCGGCCGCGCCGATCCTGGTGACCATCGACCTCGGCTCGGTGCAGACGTTCGACCGCGTCGTTGTCTACCCGCGTACCGACGTGCAGACGCCCGACGGCCGGACGCCGAACTTCCCGGTCGACTTCACCGTGCAGACGGCGGTTGCGGCGACCGGGCCGTTCGCCGTGGCCGCGACGGTCAGCGGGCAGGCGCCGCCGGAGCCGGCGCCGACCCCCACGGCGCTGCCCGTCTTCGCCAAGCAGTTCGACCTCACCAAGAACGTGTCGCACGCCCGCCTCTACATCACCGGGCTCGGCGTGTACTCCGCGACGATCAACGGCCGGCCGACGAGCAATGCCGTGCTCGAGCCCGGCAACACCACCTACGAGCGGCACCTGGACTACGCCACCGTCGACGTCACCGATCTGCTGCGCCGCGGCGCGAACGCGATCGGCGTCAGTGTCGGCACCGGCATCTACGACACGCTCACCTACAGCTCGCGGTACGCGAAGTTCAACGCCCGCATCGGCCCGCCGAAACTGCTGGCCCAGCTGGAGATCACCTACTCGGACGGGTCGCGACACACCGTGGCAACCGACCCGACATGGCGCACGACGGACGGGCCGACGACGTTCGCCAACTGGTACGGCGGCGAGGACTACGACGCGCGGCGGCTGCCCATCGGTTGGGACGCGCCGGGCGCCGACCTTTCCGGTTGGCAGCCCGCGATCGCGTCCTCCGCACCGGCGGCGACGACCGTGCTCACCGCCCGCTCCGGCCCTGCGGTCGAGGGCGTCGAGCGGGTCACGACGAAGCGGGTCACCCAGCCCAAGCCCGGGATCTACGTGTTCGACCTCGGGACCAACATCGCCGGCTGGCAGCACCTCACGGTGCGCGGCCCGGCCGGTACGAAGATCACCATGCGGCCGGCCGAACTGCTGCACGCCGACGGCACGATCGACTACGCGAGCACCGGCAGTCCGATCTACGACGTGTACACGCTGCGCGGTGGCGGGACCGAGACGTGGCATCCGGAGTTCCTCTACCACGGCTTCCGCTACCTGCAGGTCGAAGGCCTGCCGTCCGCCCCGACAAACGACACGATCAGCGCCACCGTCCTGCGCGCGGCGAACGAGTCGGCCGGCACGTTCAGCTGCTCGAACGAACTGATCAACTCCATTCACCGCATCATCGACCGCGCCACGCAAGGCAACATGTTCTCCGTCCTCACCGACTGCCCGACGCGGGAGAAGCTCGGCTGGATGGAGGAGGACCACCTCGTCTTCGACACGGTGACCCGCAACTACGACATCGCCGCGTACGGGCACGACGTCGTCCAGGCGATGGCCGACGCCCAGCTCGACAACGGCCTCGTGCCGGACATCGCACCGGAGTACACCGTGTTCGGTGGGGGCTTCCGCGACGACCCGAACTGGGGCAACGCCGTGGTGCTCGTGCCGTGGTCGCTCTACCGCGCGTACGGCGACCGCGACCTGCTGGACACGTTCTACCCGAACATGCAGCGTTACGTGGACTACCTCGGCACCAAGGCCACGGGCCACCTGCTCGACTACGGCCTCGGGGACTGGGCGACGATCAACGCCACGACGCCGACCGGAGTCACCGCCACCTACGGCTATCTGCGGGCCGTCGACGGTCTGCGCCAGATCGCCGGTGTGCTGGGCAGGTCGGCGGACGAGGCGACGTACACGCAGCTCGTCGCCGACATCCGGGCCGCGTTCCACGCCAAGTACTTCGACGCCGCGCACCACACCTACGCGACCGGTTCGCAGTGCAGCGACGCCTTGGCGCTGGACATGGGCGCCGTTCCGGACAGCGAGCGGGCGGCGGTGCTCGACCATCTCGTCGCGAATCTGCAGGGCAACGGCTACCACCTCAACCTCGGCGAGATCGGGCTGCCGTCGCTGTTCGACGTGCTCTTCGCCGCAGGCCGCAGCGAGGTGATCTACCAGATCGCCACGCAGACAACCGAGCCGAGCTACGGCGCCATGCTGGCCCGCGGCGCGACGTCGTTGACCGAATTCTGGGACGGCTCCGGCTCCCAGAACCACTTCATGCTCGGCGCGATCGACAAGTGGTTCACCTCCGGTCTCGCCGGCATCGCGCAGGCCGACGACTCGGCCGGGTTCGAAAGGCTGGTGATCGCGCCCGCCATCGTCGGCGACCTGACGCAGGTGAGTGGCAGGTACGAGACGCCCAACGGCAGCGTGCGCACCGAATGGGTTCGCTCGGGCCGATCGGTGCGTTTGGACGTGACGGTGCCGGTCGGATCGACGGCGACCGTGCGGCTGCCCGGTCAGCCGGACCGCCAGGTGGGATCCGGCACCTACGAGTTCCGGGCCACGATGCCTCCGACTCCAACGACCACGGATACAGCCGCGTGATCGAATTCGCGGGATACGCGCCCTGAATCGTGCGGCCCGGTCGAGCACCAGCAACCACGGCCCGACGCAAGATCACAAAGCCCCGAAATCGGACGCTTCGCCCCGTCCGCGCCCCCCGGACCTGGTCCCGATTCCGGCAACGATCTGATTTCGACTGGCCGGGCGGTTACGGTCGCCCGCCGGGAGGGATTACGGTACGCGGCATCACCAGGCACAGCTCTGGACGGCAACTCCCCGATCGGGGCAGGCCGGACAGGGATCCACATGAGAGTGAGGGGATCGATCTTGCGCGCTTTGCGTGGGACGAAGCTGGGAGTCCTCGCGGTGAGCGCCGCGCTGGCGCTCGCGGCATGCGGCAGCAGCGGCGGCAGCACCACTAGCTCGGGCGCCACTCCGGCCGGCGGCGGTTCGTCGTCGGGCGGCGGGACGCCGACCAAGACCGTCAAGGTCGGTCTGGCCTACGACGTCGGCGGACGCGGCGACAAGTCGTTCAACGACCTGGCCGCGGCCGGACTGGAGAAGGCCAAGGCGAGCCTCAAGATCGCCACCAAGGAACTGTCGGCGGTTCAGGGCGAGAGTGACGCGCAGAAGACCGACCGACTCACGCTCCTGGCCCAGACCGGTTATAACCCGATCGTGGCCGTCGGCTTCGCCTACGCGACGGCGCTGAAGAAGGTCGCCCCGCTGTACCCGAAGGTGAACTTCGCGATCGTCGACGACAACACCATCAAGGCGCCCAATGTCGAGGGTCTGGTGTTCTCGGAGAACGAGAGCTCCTACCTCGTCGGCGTCGCTGCGGCACTGGCCACGAAGACCAAGAACCTCGGCTTCATCGGGGGCGTGAACACCCCGCTGATCCAGAAGTTCCAGGCCGGCTATGTCGCCGGCGCGCACGCGGTGGACCCGAAGATCAAGGTGCAGGTCGCCTACATCTCGCAGGCGCCTGACTTCTCCGGCTTCAACGACCCGGCCAAGGCCAAGGTCATCGCCGGCGGTCAGTACGACAACGGCGCGGATGTCGTCTACCACGCCGCAGGCGGCTCCGGCAGTGGTCTGTTCCAGGCCGCCGTGGCCAAGAACAAGCTGGCGATCGGCGTCGACTCCGACCAGTACCTGGGTGCCACGGCCGCACAGAAGCCGCTGATCCTGACCTCCGCGTTGAAGGGTGTCGACACCGCAGTCGACAACTTCATCGTCAACGACGCGAACGGCAAGTTCAAGGCCGGTTTCACCCGGTTCAGCCTGAAGGACAACGGCGTCGGTTACGCGACGTCGAACCCGAAGATCAAGCCGTACCAGGCCAAGATCGACGAGTTCAAGGCGAAGATCATCGCGGGCACGATCAAGGTCCCCGAGACCCCGTGACGTGATGGCGACCCGCGGTAATTCACCGCGGGCAGCCACCACACGGCCCGGGAGGCGCGGTATAGCGTGCTTCTCGGGCCGTGTGGCATTCACGGCCCACCGTCCTGCCCATACTCTGCTGGAGCGTGCGTCATAGTCGCCGCAAGCACCCCGACCGAGCCCGCGGTGCCGCCTGCCGTGGAGTTACATGGCATCACCAAACGCTTTCCCGGCGTCGTCGCGAACCACGACATCGACATCGTCGTCCGGCGCGGCGAGGTCCACGCCGTCGTCGGTGAGAACGGTGCCGGCAAGTCCACGTTGATGAAGACGCTCTACGGCATGCACAAGCCGGATGAGGGCACGATCAGCGTCGACGGCGTCCAAGTCTCCTTCTCCTCGCCTTCGGACGCCATCGCGGCCGGCATCGGCATGGTGCACCAGCACTTCATGCTCGCCGACAACCTCACCGTGCTCGAGAACGTGATCCTCGGCAGCGAACCGACCCGCCGCGGCGTGCTGAACACCCGCG
>JAOPVG010000326.1 GCA_025966255.1 Jatrophihabitans sp. | reverse complement strand
GCTCGGCCGCGTCGCGTCTCTACGCGCCGCGCAGCCTCTGGCCCGAGCTCAAGGAGCGTCTCGTCGCGCTCACGGAGTCGATCGTCGTGGGCGACCCCACCGAGCCTGAGACGTACGTCGGCGCCGTCATCAATGCCCGCCAGCACGCCAAGCACACCGAGGTCCTCACCCGGGCCCGCGATGAGGGGTCCGTGGTCGTCGGCGGTCAGACCGACGACGCCACGGGCTGGTTCGTCGACCCGACGGTTCTCGAGGTGGACGACCCGACCTCGCCCTTCCTCACCCAGGAGATCTTCGCGCCGGTGCTGAGCACCTACGTCTACGAGGACGCCGACTGGACCGAGACCCTGAAGCTGGTCGACGAGTCCACACCGTACGGGCTCACCGGCGCCGTGTTCGCCTCCGACGAGACCGCCGTTCGGGAGGCGGGCGACGCCTTGCGGTACACGGCCGGCAACTTCTACGTCAACGACAAGCCGACCGGTTCGGTCGTCGGCCAGCAGCCCTTCGGCGGCGCCCGGGCATCCGGCACGAACGACAAGGCCGGCACGGTGTGGAACATGATCCGCTTCGCGAGCCCACGATCGGTGAAGCGCAATCACCTCGCTGTGACTGACTACCGCTACCCCCACCTGGACCGCGACCCCCGAGCCCACTGACGCCGCCCCTCCCCCCGAGGCGCGGATCTACCGCCGGGCGCGCGGCGCCGCTCAGGCTGTCTGGCACTGCTCGATGAGTGGTTGAGGCCCGCCGGGGTGCTTGAAATAGCCCACGGTGAAAGTGTCGTGGTATCGAAGGAGATCCCGCACGCCCAGGCCGTGCCGGGCGAGCCGGAGTGACGCACGCGGCGCATTTACCGATTTATCCGGACAAACCACCCCGACCGTAGGCCGACGGCGGCAGCCAACCAACGGATGGCTGATGAACAGCTCGGATCGGCTGTGCTCGCTTTGCCACCGCCTAGGAGAGCCCGGTGAACTGGTCGTAGATCGCGTGAGGAAGAAAGGACGTTCGTGGCTAGACGAAAGGCTTGGCCGGGCCTGGACCGGCTCGATGCGTCTGCATCGACCGGAGCGGAGGTCTCGGTGGCCCGGCGGCTCAGTGCGGGTTACCGGCGAAGAGCAACAGACGTCATCGCGACGAGTGCCGCTCTGCTTGGCATTTTGGCCATCATCACCGCTGCTGTGCCGGGGCAGCGTGATCACCTCCAGGATCTGACCGGTCTTTTGCCGATGCCCGCCACCGCCGCGGCCGCGTCGGTGACCGCGCTGTCCGGGCTGCTACTGCTTCGCGTCGCTGCTGCCCTGCGCAAGCGGAAGCGCCGCGCCTGGCGTCTCGCCGTTGCCGCAACGAGTGCCATGGCGGTGACCTTTGTCGTGCGTGAGCGTGACCCGGGCGGTCTGGTCGTCTCCTTGATCTTGTTGGGCTTGTTGTGGTCGACGCGGAGGAGTTTCACCGCGGGCTCCGATCCCACGACCCGCTGGTTCGCCCTGCGCTTGTTCTTGTGGTCGCTTATTGCCGGCCTGGGCTACGGGTTGAGCGCGCTGTACTTCTCGAATCGAGTCGTCGGTAATCCGTCGTTCTGGTCCCGACTGCAGGAAGTCCTCTTCGCGTTCGTCGGCGTCAACGGACCGGTGCACATGCGGGGAGGCGGATTCAACACCGCCCTGCATGTCACCTTGTTGATCGTCGGCCTGACGACCCTGCTTCTTGTCGCTCTGCTGATTCTGCGGCCGCCGGAACCGGTCGCGCGGCTGTCCCCTGACGAGGAGGAGCGGATCCGCGCCTTGCTGGGCGATCAAGGAAAGCGCGACTCGCTCGGCTACTTCGCCACCCGTCGCGACAAGTCCGTTGTCTGGTCGCCAACCGGCAAGGCGGCTATCGCCTACCGCGTGGTGCACGGTGTGGCGCTGGCGAGCGGGGACCCGGTCGGCGACCCGGAGGCTTGGCCGGGCGCCATCGCCGCCTACCGGCGAATGGTCACCGAGCACGGCTGGACGGCCGCAGTATTCGGGTGCAGCGAGCTCGGCGCCACCGTCTTCAAACGCGAGATGGGTCTTTCCGCGCTGGCCCTCGGCGACGAGGCGATCGTGCACATCGGCGACTTCGGTCTGCAGGGCCGGTCGATGCGCGGCGTACGGCAGGCCTGCACCCGCGTCGAGCGCGGCGGATACGAGGTGCGGGTTCGGCGGGGCGCCGACATCGGCCCGAGTGAATGGCAGGACGTGCTGGCGGCCGCGGCCGCCTGGCGTGGCGCCGAAGTCGAACGGGGCTTCTCGATGGCGTTGTCCCGGCTGGGCGACCCGGCCGACGGCGATTGCGTCCTCGTCACCGCCTATCGAGACGGCGCGCTGCAGGGACTGCTTCACTTCGTACCGTGGGGCCGCGATGGCCTGTCCCTCGACCTCATGCGGCGAGATCGCGCCACCGACAACGGACTCAACGAATATCTGATCGTGCAGCTGATCGAGGCTTGCCCGGGCCTGGGCATCGACCGCGTCTCGCTGAATTTTGCGGTCTTCCGCGACGCCATCGAGCGCGGCGCCAAGATCGGTGCCGGACCGTTCCTCCGGAGTTGGCGTCGCATACTCGTATTCGCATCGCGCTGGTGGCAGATCGAGTCGCTCTATCGGTTCAACGTCAAGTTCCAGCCCGAATGGCACCCGCGGCTGGTCTCATTCCCCAGCGCGCGCGATCTACCGCGCATCGTGCTCGCGGCGCTCGAGGCCGAAGCGTTCTTGGTCAGACCACCCCTCCTTCGGCGGCTCATGCGACACGACGCAGAATGCTGCGAACCATCGTCACCCGGCGCCGTCCACCCGAGCAGTGGCCCGATGCCTTCGCCGAAGTCCTGAGCCCCCGCATCCGTCCTCGACTCGGTCTAGCCTGAAGTCATGGGAGAGCGTGATGACGAACCGACCGATCCCCCTGCGACCTGGGAGAACGTCGTCGTCGGTAAGGCCAAGCAGGTCGTCGGGCACGCTATCGGCGATCACGAGATGACCGAAGAAGGCGAAGAGCAGGAAGAGATCGCCCACGAGGTCCACGAAGAGTTCAGCGAAGAGCACCGGGACTGACCGCACCGCACTATGGGGCGGCGCGGCACCTACGGTGGCTCCGGGCCGCGAGCAGGTCTACGGATCCACCGTCCGGCAACGGAACACTTGTGGTGTGGTCCGTGGAGATCACCCTCAGGCGATCACCCGGATCTTGATGACGTGCATCGTTGAGCCGATCCTGACGCCGATGTTCCAGTACCGGTGCGATTGCAGGTTGTGCTGCATGAAGACGGCGATCGTCCAACGGTGCGGCCCGGCCGCATGGAAGGCGTTGTCCCGCTTGAACGGGATCACCGGCACCGGCGCCGCGTCGTAGTAGGTCGGGCGCGACGATGCGTTCGCGACGATCGTGTAGGTCTTGCCGCGGTGCACGGTGTATGCGCCCTGACTGAAGCTCGCACCAACCAGGACGATCGACGACGTGTAGTACGTCCCGCTCGTGGTGCGGATGTTGCCGGCCTTGTCCGTGGCCACGGCCTTGAAGGTGACCGTGTCGGTGTCTCCGTGGTGGGACGTGTGCTTCGTGATCGTGCACGACGCGATCCCGGAGAGCCCGTCCTTTCCGACGCAATGCGCGGTGGGAGCCGGCCGGGCATAGGCACCGCCGTTGCGCACCCCCGTGACCTTCACCGTGGGCTGGGTCTGATCGATGTTGATGCCGTGCACCGTCACCGTGCGGATGCCCCCGTCGCTCGCCTTGATCGTGCGCGAGACCGACTGAGCCGCTCCGCTGTGCGTCAGAACCGCCTTGGTCGGACACGAACCGACCAGCGGTGCACCGTTGGTCGCGCAGGTGAAGCTGACCGTGACCGAACTGCGGTACCAACCGAATTTGGTCTTCTTGTGCGCGCTCGTGACGTGGGCCGTGATGCTCGGGTCGTGCCGAGCCTTTGAATCCGAGGACGCGGTGAAGTTCGGATCGCCCGAGTAGGCCGCGGCGACGTTGTGGCTCTTCCCGGCCGGCGTTGTGTACGTCAGCGTCGCGGTGCCGCCGGACAGCGGAGCGCTGCCCACGTTGATCCCGTCGACGGAGAACACGACCGGTCCGGTCGCGGTCCCGACGCCGGGCGCCACCGCGATGACGTCCGCGGTGAGCGTGTGAGCGCCCACCGACAACGCGGTCTGCGTCGACGCCTTGTCCACGAGGAGCGCCGTGTTGCCCGTCGCCCCGGCGTAGGTGCCCGAATCGGTCGGTGTGAATGTCGCGGCGATGGCGTGCGAGCCCGCGACCAACGCTGCGTTCGCCGGGCCGGTCAGCGCCCCGCTCGTTGCAGTTCCAGCCACGACCACGACCGGACTCCCGATGTCGACCGCGTCGACCGCGAACTGGACGGTGCCCACCGCAGTCCCCGAGTCGACGGTGACGGTTGCCGTCGCCGTCGCGCTCTGCCCGTAGACGCTCGAGGTCGGAGTCAGCGCGAGCGCGACGTGCGAGGCGACCTTGCTCGGGTCCCAGGCGACCGTGTTGTCCACGGCGGTCGAGGCTGTGCTTGGGTTGGCCGAGCCGTCAATCGAAGCGCCGGCGAGCAAGCTCACCACTACGTTGCCCGCGGTGGTCATCCCCGATACCGCGAAGGTGTAGACCGTCGGGCCACCGGTCACGGTCGCCGACAAGGTGCCACCAGCAGTGGAGCCGGTGAACTTGACGTCCGAGGTGTCCAGGCCCGTCACCGGCTCGGTGAACGTCGCCGTGAACAGAACCGGCGACCCCGACGTCGGGTCGACCTGACCCGCCGCCTGCTCCACCGTCACACCCGGCGCGGTCGTGTCCGCGTCGTTGTCGAGGATGACGACGTAGGACTTGCTCAGCGGCCCGGGCAGGGCAGTCGTGCCGGCACCCGAGGCGTTGGACAGCGAGACGTTGAACAGCTCCGGGTCCTCGACGACGTTGTCGTCGACGATCGGGACGGTAAAGGTTTCGATCGGAACGCCGGGCGGAAACACCAGGGTCTTGTCGACCGCGGTGTAGTCCGCGGGCGCGGTCGCGTTCGAGTTTCCGGGATTGGTGATCTCCGGCGGGAGCAGCGGCAGGTCGGGCGTCGAGCCGTCCCCCGTCGTCACCTCGATTTGGTCGGACGTGCCGAGGTTGCCGGACCGGCCGACCGTGATCGTGACCGTTCCATCGCCCTCGTTCACCGCCGCGACCGGCTGGAACGCGAAGGTGTTGTGAATGTCGGACTCGAAGATGTCCGTGGCGCCATTGGTGTCGAGCATCCCGAAGTCATCGGACAGGCTGACGAACGCCACGCTTCCGCCGTCCGCGCTCATCACCGGATCGCGGGCGCCCTGGTCGGAGAACTGGCCGGCGGCGTTCACGCTGAGGTTCGCGGTCGTGCCGCCGCCGGGAGCGTCCGGGTACCGGACGTACACCGCGCCGGAGTTGAACGGGGGAAAGTTCGGGGGCCGGCCGATGTCGGACGAACTCGACATGAACGCGATTGCCGTGCCGTCCGCGTTCATCGTCAGGCCGGGGTTGGTCGATGCCCCGCAGTGCGGCGGGTTGTTGCCCGGACACAGGAACGAACCGCCGTTGCCGGCGGCGGTGCCCGCGTCGTTGACGCTGATCAGCACCGGGTGCGGGTCGGGCAGCGCCGGCACCGTCGGCGAGGGGAACATCCGGCGCGCGAACACCTGGTTGCCGGACGACGTGATCGGCGCGACGCTGTCGGTGCATCCGCTCTCGTAGTCGACCATCGTCCCGTCGAGGCTGATGCCCGGGCTGTTGGAGAACTGGTCGCAGCCCTGCAACCCGGAGACGTCCGTGTCCACCATCTGGATAGCACCAACGAGACCCTTGTAGTAGACGTGCGCGTTGGCATTCTTCGGGATCAGGACGAGGTCCGGCGCGTTGCTTCCCCAGGCGACCGAGTTGCCGTCGGCCGAGACCACCGGGCTGTTGTTGCCGCCACTGCCCTGCGCGCTGCTGACCTGCTTGCTGATCAGAGTGGTCGAACTGGTGAGCAGGTTGCGCTCGAAGATGTCGCCGCCGGTGCCGTTGATGCCGGCGATCAGGCCGTCGCCGCCTGAGGTGAATACCACGTGCAGCGCATCGGCGGAGATCATCGGCTCGGAGGCCCCGCTGTCGGTGCCGTTGCCGTCCGTCGCGACGCTCACCATCTGCGTGCTCGGTGGGGCGACGGTATAGGTGCGGACGTAGACCTCCCCCTGGGGCTTGCCGAGGTGCACAGCCGGGTCGACGAGATCCGTCGCTGAACTCGTGAACGCGATCCGCGCAACTGGCGGCACCGGCATCACTGCGATCGACGGGTCACTCGCGAGGCTGTCGGACCCGGACGAGTTCTGGTAGTTCTCGTCCACCATGAACACCGGCGTGAGCGCGTTGATCAGCGGTACCCAGGCGTAAATGTGGTTCGAGAACGACCCGACCGGCACCGATGTCAGATTCGTCGCTCCGCTCTCGAAGACGACGCCGAGGCCTTTCGGTGCGACGATCGGGTTCACCGACGCGGCGTCGCCGGAGCCCGTCTTCGTGTTGTTGATCGACACGAGCGAGACGATCGGCCCGATCGGGCTGGGCACGCGTGAGTCCCATACGAACACGTCATCGACGCCGTTGGTGTCGTTGACGTGCCCGGTCTGGGTCGGATCGGTGACCAGCAACTGGGCCGGAACGGGCGAGCTGAACGCGATGACCTTGCCGTCGTCGCTGATCGACTGGTGATCGGCGCCGGCGGTGCTCAGCGACGGCCCGGAGGTGCCGTCGGCCAGGGTCGAGACCATGGTCAGTGAGCCGTGCGACAACGGCCCAGCCGCCTGCGCGCCGGCCCCCTGGGTCACCATCACGACGAGGAGCGCTGCGACCAGGGCTGCGACTGTCAGTACAGCGCGTAGTGCCGTCTGTTTCATTCATGTGAAGCTAGCTGAAACGTGTTCTAGAGACCTCGGTTCAAGGTCAACAAGGCGCGGGCTAGACGGGTCTGCGGATGATCAAGGCCTGGGCATGCGTCAGCACGCCAGACCGGGCCGCTCGACCACGGGAAAGGTCGCCGGAAAGTCGAGGTCGCAGCCGTCGGAACTGACTACCCGCCGCCGACGCCTCGCCGCGGTTTGCGCCGCGACGACGGTGGGGATTCTTCTTGCGCGGCGCGGAGAAGAGACCGGGCGATCCACCCCTGCAGGGCAGCGATCTCGGATGAGGACAGGCCCCCGATGTCGGTAAGCCACACCCGCGCCTCGATGCCGATCGCACTGCGGATGGCGAGCGCAAGCTGATGGATCTCCGTCGGTGACAGCTCGTCCTTGAGCGGGGCGAGCGCTTCGGTGAACCATCCGATCGCGCGGCCTTGGCGCAGGGGCAGCTCGCCGCGTTGCGCCGGGTCCGAAAGGGACAAGCGAAGCATGGTGCGTTGTTGAGGCTCGGTCTTGGCGATCTGGTCGATGAACGTCGCCGCGACCTGATTCAGGCGGCCTTCGGCATCCTCGGGCAGCTCACCGGGCAGCATTGACAGCAGCGTCGTTTCGGGATGGGCCGCGGCGAGCAGCGAGTGCTGATTGGTGAAGTAGCGATAGGCCGTGGTGCGCGAGATGCCAGCCGCTGCCGCGGCCCGCTCGACGGTAGGTGCCTCGCCCTCGGCCACTAGCGCCCGAGCGGCCGATACCAGGGCTTCCCGAGTGCGCCGCTTCTGCATTTGCCGGCCAGTTTTCTCGTAGGCAGTTGACACAATGGTCATGGTACTAGAGTGTCCTTCATGGAACGACGGTCCCATAAAGGAGAAACCTCATGACCGAACAGATCGTGCGAGCGCCCGTGATCCGTCACGCCGGCGAGGGCGAGAAGAGATGGTTCTTCGGCGGAGGGGTCTTCACCATCAAGGCGTCGGCGGCCGACACAGCCGGCGGCTTCCTGTTGTGGGAGGACACCATGGAGCGGGGCAAGGTGACCCCCCTGCACACTCACCCGACGGACGAAGCGTTCTACGTTCTCGACGGCGAGATATTGCTGCACATCGACGGCGAAGACACCAAGATCGGCGACGGTGGCTTCGCCCTGGCTCCACGCAGCGTGCCGCACGCGTTCATGGTGCTGTCCGAGAGCTGCCGCCTGCTCTGCCTCCACACGCCAGGCAATTCAGAGGCGTTCTATCTCGGCGCCAGCGAGCCACTCGAGGGTTCGACGCAACAAGTCGACTTCGGGCGCATCGCTGAGGCGGGCCAGCTCAATGGCGGCTTCACCTTACTGGGGCCACCTCCGTTTGCACCGGCTTGACGCGATTGTGGACGACGACCGATGGGTCCGGGCTGCGCCCGCGCGGCGGGAGGCCGCACGGACGCAGCCGCACTGGGGTGGAAGGAAGTCGGCGAGGAACCGGCCGTGTCTTCCAGCCGCGAACGATCAGCCGCCGGGCCGGGCGGCGCCCCCTCCGCCGAATCCTCCCCCGCCACCGAACCCGCCGGGTCGGAAGCCTCCGGTCGTGGTGGAGGTCGTGGAATTCGGCAGGGCCTGGCCGAGGTCGGCCAAGACGACCTGCTGACCGGCCTTGAGTCCGCTCTTGATCTGGGTGGAATCGTTGCCGACAACCCCGATCGTCACCGGGACGATGCTCGTCTTGGTGCCCTCGACAACCGTGACGGTATGGGTGCCGTTGCCGCGAGTCTGAATGGCGGAGTTCGGAACCGTGATCACGTTGGCGGCGGTCGCCGCGGTGATGACCACGTTCGCGCCCGTCCCGTCGTAGAGCGTCGGGCTACCGGCATCGAGTTGGACGGCGACCGGGAAGGTCGTCGTGGAGCCGGAGGTACTACTCAACAAGCCGACTGACGCGACCGTACCGTGCAGTACGGTCGTGCGACCGTTGACGGAAGCCGACACATGCTGACCGACCTTCACCTGGTCCACCTCGGCGAGCGGCACCGTCACGTTGACGCCCTGTACGCCCGTCCCCACGATCGTGATGGTCTTGCCGGACGCGGCGTCACCGGCGACCATGCCGACCGCGGCAACCTTCCCGGCGGCCGGGCTGGTCAGCGTTGCCGCCGTGAGATTCTGTGCGGCCACCGCGATCTGGGCCTGGGCGGCGTCGATGGTCGCCTGATCAGCCGCGATCTGGGCGGCGCTCGCCGGCTGGGCGGTCGGGGCGCTGCCCGCCGCCGACCCACCGCCTGCGGCCGA
>JAOPVG010000306.1 GCA_025966255.1 Jatrophihabitans sp. | reverse complement strand
CCTGTTCGCCAACGCCGGCATCCAGGCATTCAAGCCGCTGCTCGAGATGGAGGATGCGGACTGGCACGACCAGATCGACGTCAACCTCACCGGCACCGCCAACGCGATCCGCGTCTTCGCCCCGATGTTGGTGCGCCGCGGAGGCGGTCGGATCATCGTCACGTCCTCGACCCAGGGCCAACATGGCACCAAGTTCGGCTCCGCCTACTCGGCCTCGAAGTGGGGCATCATCGGCCTGATGAAGTCGGCCGCATTGGAGTTCGGCCAACACGGCATCACGGTGAACGCCGTGATCCCGGGCCTCGTCGACACCGTCCTGACCCGGCACGAGGACCGCTACTTGCAGGCGATCATCACCGCAGGAGGCGAGCCGAGCGGGGACCCGGCCCGCGACGAGGAAGCCGCCAAGGAGGCCCTGATCAAACAGACACCCTTGGGGGTGCCGTGGGTGCAACCTGAGGACGTCGCGCCGCTCGTCGTCTTCCTCGCCTCCGAGCAAGCCCGGATGGTGTCGGGCACGTCGTTCGCCGTGACCGCAGGCGACAGCGCCCACGTCACGGCCTGACTCAGCGCCGACCCGCCCGACGTGACTTCTCCGGACCGAGTCGTCCAGGCCCACGGCGCGAGATCAAGCGGCGGCTGCCGGGGGGACCGACCGCGCGAGGGCATCGAGGATCAGTCTTAGCCCGAAGTCGAACTCGTCGCCGA
Organism: Jatrophihabitans sp.; assembly: GCA_025966255.1. Classification (GTDB taxonomy): domain Bacteria; phylum Actinomycetota; class Actinomycetes; order Mycobacteriales; family Jatrophihabitantaceae; genus Jatrophihabitans. The sequence continues at coordinate 3,690 of JAOPVG010000306.1, read as the reverse complement.
AGTTGTAGCCGGGTCGCATGACGTGTTCGGTCGTGAACTCGACGAGGTGGGGGTACTCGTCGGGGGAGAAGAGCTGCTGCATCATCGATTCCGCGACGTCGGCAACGCTGTCCGGTCCGTGGATGGGCAGCGCGGCCTCGGAGAGCGCGAACCCGTATACGTAGCTGTCGATCAGGGCGAAGGCATGCGCGGTCAATTCCACCGAGAAGCCGGCGGCGCGCAGGGTTCCGATGACCGCGTTGTGGTGTCGCAGCGTTGCCGGGCCCGGGTTGATCCGCGATTGCAGGAGTGCGATTGCCCAGGGGTGGCTGCTCAGCACTCGACGGGCGGAGTTCGCTCGCCGCTGCATTTCAGCTCGCCAGTCCCCGTCGACCACCGGCAGGTCGATCTCGCCGAAGACCAGGTCCACGATGCCGTCGAGGATCTCGTCCTTGTTGGCGACGTAGTGGTAGACGGACATCGGTTTCACGCCCAGTTCGTTGGCCAGCGAGCGGATCGTCAGGGATCCGAGGCCCCCGGCATCGGTCACAGCGATCGCGCCTGACAGAACGCGATCGCGGCTGAGCGGAACCCGGTCCGCTTGCCCATCGCCGACTGACTTCATCGAGGACTCCTTGTCACTAGCAGTTTCGTACTAAGTACTATACAGTCCCGTACTAAGTACGGTGAGAGTGCCTCATCGTCGAGAGGAAGACATGACACCGCCAGGGCAGTCGGCCGACAGCGACGTCGAGACGTACGCCGGCGCAACAATGCAGGCGATCGTGCAGCACGCCTACGGTTCAGCTGACGTCTTGCACCTCGCGCAGGTGCGGGCTCCTGAGTTCGCTCACGACGAGGTTCTCCTGCGGGTACGCGCGGCCGGTTTTGACCGAGGTACCCGGCACCTGGTGACGGGCGAGCCTCGGCTGCTTCGCCTCGGTTTCGGGGTCCGCACCCCGAAGAACCTCGTGCCCGGGCGAGAGGTCGCCGGCACGGTCGTCGCGATCGGCTCGGCGGTAACCAGGTTCTCGGTAGGCGACGAGGTGTTCGGAGTCGGACGAGGCTCGTTCGCCGAGTACGCCGCCGCGCGCGAGGACAGGATCGCCCGCAAGCCGGCGAACATCAGCTTCGAACAGGCGGCGGCAGTTCCGGTTTCCGCGGTCACCGCTTTGCAGGCACTGCGCGACGTGGGCCGTGTCGAAGCCGGCCAGAAGGTCTTGATCCTCGGTGCGTCAGGCGGCGTCGGCACCTACGCCGTGCAGTTGGCCAAAGCATTCGGGGCGCAGGTCACGGCAGTCTGCAGCGCAGCGAAGCTCGATCTGGCGCGATCCCTCGGAGCCGACCGCGTACTCGACTACACCCGCGACGACTTCGCCGACGGCGCGCATCGGTACGACCTCATCGTCGACATCGCCGGGAACCCGACGTTGTCGCGGCTGCGCCGGGCACTCACGCCCACAGGCACCGCAGTGATCACCGGCGGTGAAGAAGGCGGCAGGTGGACCGGCGGCATCGACCGACAACTGCGCGCAATGGTCACGTCGGTGTTCGTACCCCAGCGACTGACGAGCTTCATCTGCAAGGAGCACTCCAGCCACCTCGAACGGCTCACCGAGCTCATCGAGGCCGGCAGCGTGACCCCGACGATCGACAGGTGTTACTCACTCGATCAGGTCCCAGCGGCCATGCGTTACCTCGTGGCCGGGAAGGCACGCGGGAAGGTCGTCATCACCATGTGAGCCGACCCCGCACCCGCCGACAGCACGCTGCCGACAGGTCACCCAGCCGACAGGTCACCACGGCCCCAGGAGGGCACCATGTCCATAGCAACGCCCTATCCCGCCCAACTCGATTTCCGCGGCAAGCAGCAGATCGCCCGGTGGCGCCCGCTGGTCCAATGGCTGCTCGCCATACCGCACCTGTTGATCCTCTACGTGTTGGGCATGCTGCGAAATGTGCTGACCTTGATCGCCTTCTTCGCGGTTCTGTTCACAAGGCGGATCCCCCGCCCGCTGTTCGACGCCATCGTCATGACCATGCGCTATGAGTGGCGGGTGACCAGCTATGCACTGTTCCTCCGCGAGGAGTACCCGCCGTTCAACTTCGACCCCAGCGCGGCCGACGACGGGCTCGACCCACACACCCTGGTCACCATCACCTACCCCGAGCAGATGTCGCGGTGGAAGCCGCTGGTGAAATGGCTGCTCGCGCTACCGCATTACGTTGTGCTCATCGGCCTGTACATTGCCGCGGTGGTTGTGGTCGTCATCGGGTTCTTCGCAGTCCTGATCACCGGCCAGTACCCAGAGGGCCTCCGCAACTTCCTGGTCGCGGTCTCCGGCTACAACCTGCGCGTCCAGACCTACGTCGGGCTGCTCAGCGACAGCTACCCGCCGTTCCAGCTAGCTGCGGCCTGAGGACCGGCCGTTCGGGCGGCGCTGCAGCGGGACTCTGCGGCCCACGGAACAGCTGACCTGCAAGCCCGGTGAGCGGAGGGCGAGGGATTCGAACCCTCGGTCGGGGATCACCCGACAGCGGTTTTCAAGACCGCCGCACTAGGCCACTATGCGAGCCCTCCAGATGCCCGAAGGTACCGTGTTTGCTGGCCTGCAGCGTTCGGGCTGTTCTGCCCGGGACGGCTGCCGCCAGCAATTCCGCCAGCAATCTCGACGTGTCGAGACGTGCGTTCACGGCCTTGCGTACACCGCGTTGCATCCTTCCACGCCGGTCGCCGATCGATTTCCCCGACGCCGCGACCTCGTTGTCGAGGAGGTGCGTCCTGAGTGCTGTGTCGGAGTCGCCGGTGGTGCTGTTGACGCCCGAGCAAGCGGCCGAGGTTCTCGGTCGGTGGAAGCTGTAGGACCTGCTGCGGCAGGGTCGGCTGCAGTTGCCGGCGCATCGACAGTTGCCGGCGCATCTCGACTGCGCTGATCGGGACGCGCGCATGAGCCGCGGCTGGGGCGAGGGCAGCGTCGACCGCAAAGGCACCGGCTGGGAGGCGTCGGCCTACATCGAGGGACGCCACGCCCGGTGCGCGGGGCCGGCGATCCAGGTGCGCGGCTCGCTGCAGCGCATCCACGGCGATCTGCAGATCCTGGAGCCCAAGACGGCACAGTCGTACGCGACGTCGCGATCGGCCGCCTCGGTGCGGGCGCACCGGGCTCGTCAGGCCGAAGAGCGCCTCGCGCTCGGTACGTCCTGGACCGACCGCGGGCTCGTCTTCCCCAATCGCTGGGGCGACTACATGAACCCGGAGTGGTTCGCCTCCGCGAGTTCGGCGATCTGCTCGGTTCAGCGGGGTTGCGCCAGATCCGCTTCCACGACCTACGCCCACCTTCGCGACGCTGCAACTGGCCAACAACCAGCCCGTCAAGATCGTCAGCGAGATGACGGGCCACACCCGGACGGCAATCACCCAGGACCTCTACACCCACGTGTCCGCACGATGCAGCGCGCCGCCGCCGATGCTCTCGATCTGGTTGTCGAGCCTCGTCCGCGCACGAAACCGGAAGAGTGCGAAGCATCCATGCCCGGCCAGGGAGTGCTACCCCTCGTCCCGTAAGACCGGTCCAGGTCCGCACTGAACTTCGTACGGTGACACTTCCAAACATGCTCGGTATCGCCGAGTATGGGCGCGCGCGATGGCAGATCCTGCGTGTGCGACGTTATGCGCGGGCGCAACAACGTCGGCGCGGCCACCTCACAACC
>JAOPVG010000259.1 GCA_025966255.1 Jatrophihabitans sp. | reverse complement strand
CTTGGCGTTGAGGACGTGCAGGCCAGGCCAGTTGTAGATGCGGGTCGCCGACTCCAATCCGGAGCCGCTTTCACCCGGGTTCTTCGGCGGGACGCCGGTAATGGCGGACACGCGCGTAGCGATCACGAACACCACGATGATGATCAAGTACGGCGCGTAGGCAACGAAGATGCCAAGGGGCGTGTCCCGCACCGCGGTATCGGACGCGCGTTCGGCCTGGGCAACTGCGACCGGGCCGCGGCCATCGTCCGGGTCCGTAACGCGCCGCCGTGGGCCGCCCGAACCACCCAGGACCGGCTCGTCGTCGGTCTCGACGTAGCCCTCCTTCGGATGCCAGACGCGGGTGAAGATCAATACGGCCAGGGCTGACGCAAGCGACGCGATGATGTCGGTGAGCGGGATCGACCAGTAGTTGGACGCGACGTACTGGAAGACGCCGAACGTCACGCCGCACAACAGCGCGGCGGGCCACACCTGGCGGACGCCGCGTCGCCCGTCGACGATGACCACCAACGCCAGCGGGACGAACACCGCGAGAATCGGCGTTTGACGGCCGACCATCGCGCCCAGGTCGTTGACCGGCAGCTTCGTCACGGTCCCCAGGGTCGTGATCGGTACCGCGAGCGCGCCGAATGCGACCGGTGCCGTGTTCGCGACGAGCGCGACCGTCGCCGCCTTCAACGGCCGGAAGCCGAGCGCGATGAGCATGACCGAGCTGATGGCCACCGGCGTGCCGAAGCCGGCCAGCGCTTCCATGAGGGCGCCGAAGCAGAACGCAATGATGATCGCCTGGATACGCTGGTCATCGCTGATCGTGGCGAACGACCGCCGGAGCACGTCGAAGTGCCCGGTGTCGACCGTGAGGTTGTAGAGCCAGATCGCGTTGATCACGATCCACATGATCGGGAAGAACCCGAAGGCGGCTCCGAGCGCCCCGCTGTTCAACGCGTCGCCCACCGGCATGTCGTACGCAGCGATGGCGACCACGAGAGCGACCGCGAGGCCGATCAACGAAGCGAGCCAGGCTCGCATCCGTAACACCCCGAGCAGTACGAACAGGACGATCAGCGGCAGCGCGGCCACGATCGAGGACATCCCGAGCGAATTGCTGATCGGGTCGTAGACCTGCTGGTAGTCCGCGAGCACGGGGGTTCCTTCCGTCCGCCGGGGAACGACGTGCTCGCGGTGGGATCGTCAGGCCGCGGCAGTCGTTGTGCCCACGTATACCCAGGATGCCGGGCCGGCGTCACAAGTTGGACGCACGAGGTTCATTCCGACGCCGGGACTCGCGGGCGGGCGAAGCCCGTTCGCGGAGACGGTAAAGGTCAGGCGCGGCCCGAGCGGCGCAGCGCGGTCAACCCGCGGCGCAGCCGGAGCTTGGTGGTGCGGTGGGCGCGTGGCCGCTGACCGTTCGAGCCGGCGAACGCCTGGGCGTAGGCAAGCTTGTTGGTGGCTGCGGTGAAGGGGCGCGACCCGGAAGTGATCATGTCCTTACTTTCTCTGTTGGTCTGTGGCTCAGACGTCTCCATGATCGCGCACCGGAGGCTGAAAGAAAATTTCATTCTGTTTACGTTCGGTTGAAGCTGCGCTTCAAGCTCGGTAGCGGTGTCCGAAAGGTCAATGCGTGATGACGTGCGCGAACGAGGCTGGCACCATCGGGCGGATGAGCCCGGGAACCTACGAACGCGACCCACGGGTCGATGCATACATCGACGCGCTGCCGACCTGGCAGCAAGACATCTTCCACCGGGTCCGCGACCTTGTCCACGAGGCCGATCCGGAGGTGACCGAGACGATCAAGCGCACGACGCAGCCCTACTTCGTCCTCATGGGTAACGTCTGCGCATTGCTCGCAGCGAAAGACCACGTGAACGTCTTCCTCTATGACGGCGCGATGGTCGACGATCCTGAGGGCATCATCACGGCCGGCCATCAGAACAAGACGGCCCGAACCGTCGGCTTTCGCCAGGACGAACCGATGAACACGCCTGCGCTGCTCAACATGTTCAGGCAGATCATCGCCAACAACCGCGCCGGCGGTTGGCGCACGCTCAAACGCGATGTATGACGAAGTCGCCACGTCGGTCGACGTCCATCGAGCCGGCCCGTGCCGCGCCTCCTCAGGCGTCGACTGATCAGTCAGCTGGCTCGGCCACGTCGATGAGGACCTTGCCGACGATGTTGCTCTCGACCGCGGCATGCGCCTCGGCCGTCCGCTCGAGCGGGAAATGGTACAGCGGGAGTCCGGCGTCGCGGCCGACTCGCACGGCACCGTCGAGGACCGCCGCCGCGACGTCCTCGACGGCGACCGCCTTCGCTGCTGCTGGCGCGGTGTACAACAGCACGAACTGCCACCTCGCGTTGATCACCATCAGCGGGCGGATCGGCAGGGACACCTCGCCACCACCGTCGTCGGCGTACACCGCGACCGAGCCGCACGGCGCGAGGACCTGCGCGTCGATCTTGGCGTTGGCCGCCGCGGCCACTTCGACCACGGAGTGGACTCCGTGCGGGGCGATCCCGCGGATCTCCCGGACGACGTCCTCCTTCGTGTAGTCGATGACGTGGTTCGCGCCCGCGGACCGGGCGAGCTGCGCCTTTTCCGGACTGCTCACCGTCGAGATGACGGTCGCGTCGGACCAGCGGGCCAGTTGGATTGCCGCGTTTCCGACCGCGCCCGCACCTCCCGCGACCAGCACGACCCGCCCTTCGAGCGCTCCTGGGCCAAGCCGCGTCGGACCGTCCTCGGCGATCGTCAGGCAGCGGTGCGCGGTTACGAACGGCACCCCCAAACTCGCGCCCAGATCGAAGGACGCCACATCGGGCAGGGTGGCTACATTGTGGCGGCGGACCAGGGTGTAGTCCTGCGCCGTCCCGCCATTCGGACGCTGGTACGCGGCCTCGCGCATCCACACCCGCAATCCGACCAGGCCGGCCTCGACGCCCGGCCCGACGGCGTCGACGACGCCCGCTCCGTCGTGATGGGGAACCTGCGGCGGATCGACCGGTGTCCCCGGCTTTTCGCCACGCCGTGCCTTCCAGTCGGTCGGGTTCACGCCGGAGCGGTAGACGCGGACCCGCACCTCGCCCGGGCCGGGCTCAGGTATGGGCCGCTCCTCCAGAACGAGAACATCGGGGTCTCCGGTTCGGGCATAGATCACCGCACGCATCGGACTCTCCTTGGTTGACGTCCCTGCTGGGTACCCAAATGTCGCTACCTGCGCAGCGGCCGTAGTCGCTCAGCCGCCGGCGAAGGGCGGCAGCACGTCCACCTCGGCGTCCTCGTACAACGCGGTGGTGTCCCCTGCCTGCTGCCCGTCGACGAGGAACGACGCCACCTGGCTGATCTTGACAAGTTCCCCACGGCCGGCGAGCACCGCCCGCAGTTCGCCCACCGTGCCGGCCACGACCGTCTCCTGTTCGACGCCGGCGGCGCGTTGCGCGCCGGCCCAGTAGCGGACGGTCACCGAGACGGGCATGGACTCCAGCGTGCCAGCCTGGGGGACGGCCCGCTCGTCCGGGCCGACAGCGGGCGAGACGGGACCGGGGTACGCGATCACGTCCGTCGCCTTGGCGGCGAGCCAGACCTCGCGGCCCGGGGCGAGATCGAGCTCGGCGACGGCTGAGGCGGTGACGTCAGCCGTGGCCACCTGATCGCCTTCGGCGGTGATGCGGATGCGATCACCCAGCGGCGCGAGTGAGGCCACCCGGGCCCGCCAGATGTTGCGCGCGCTGGATCGCGGTGGTTGGCCGACGTGGATCGTGAACGCCGATGGACGCAACGCCACCAGCACCTGCCCGTCTGCCGCATCAGCCGTGACGAGCGACCCGCCGCCGTCGAGGGCGACGACGTGATTGGCGGAGACGCCGCTGTAGAGGTTCATCCCCACCAGTCGCGCGACGTACGGGGTCAGCGGCCGGCTGGTGATCTCGGCCGGTGAGCCTTCCTGTACGACCCGCCCGCGCTCCAGCACGACAATGCGCTGGGCGAGCAGCAACGCCTCGATCGGATCGTGCGTGACGAGGAGCGTGGGTCCGGCGAAGGCGCCGAGGTGTTCGCGCAGTTCGCCCTGCACCTCAGCCCGCGTTTGCACGTCGAGCGCGGCGAGCGGCTCGTCAAGCAACAGGGCGGCTGGGTCGCAGGCCAAGGCGCGGGCGAGCGCAACCCGCTGCGCCTGGCCTCCGGACAGCTCGCGCGGGTAGCGCCGGGACAGTTCGCCGATCGCCAGTCGATCGAGCCAATCCCGGGCCGCGACCCGCGCCGAAGCCTTGTGCACACCGCGCGAGCGCGGACCGAACGCGACGTTGTCCAGCACCCGCAAGTGCGGGAAGAGCCGATGGTCCTGGAACACCACGCCGACGTTGCGGTGCTGTGGATCGACGAACACGTTGTGCTTGACGTCGTCGAGGACGAGCGGGCCGAGTACCGCCGTCCCCTCGTCGAGCGCGAGCAGGCCGGCGACGATGCGCAGCAGGGTCGACTTCCCCGCGCCGTTGGGGCCGAGCACAGCGAGCACCTCGCCGGGCTTCGCGGTGATCGACACGGCCAACTCGAAGTCCCCGCGCCGCACCGTTCCGTCCACGGTCAGACTCATGACGCCGCCACCGGACGGATCCACTTGTCCCGCATCACGCCCAGCACCACCAGCGCGATCATCATGAGCGGCAGGCTCAGCGCTGGAGCATCGGCCGGGTTGTCGTTGAAGACCGTCAGCACAGCAGTGGGCAAGGTCTGCGTGCGCCCGGGCGTATTGCCACCGAACAGCAACGTGGCACCGAACTCGCCGAGCGCGCGCGCCCAGCACAGCACCGAGCCGGCCACGATCGACGGCAGGATCAGCGGCAGCGTCACGCGACTGAAGATCCGACCGCGAGACGCGCCAAGGGTCGCGGCGGCTTCCTCCACGCCGCGATCAGCGGTACGGAACGCCCCCTCGACGGTGATGACGAGGAAGGGCATGGCCACGAACGTTTGCGCGACCACGATGGCCGGATAGGTGAATGGCAGGGGGTGGCCGAGCAGTCCGTCGATCGGCTTTCCGAGCAGCCCGTGGCGGCCCAGCGCGCTGAACAACGCGACGCCGCCGATCACCGGCGGAAGCACCAGCGGGATCGTGACGATGGCTCGGGCCAGTCCCATTCCCGGCACCCGCAGTCGGGCCAGCATCCAGGCCAGCGGCACGCCGAGCACCAGCGACGCCGCGGTTGCTTCGAGCGACGACTCCACCGAGATGCGCACCGCGGTCCACACCTGCTGGTGCCGGTAGATCCGACCGAGGTCCCCCCACGGGGTACGCACCAGCAGCGCAATCGTCGGAAGGAGGAGGAACGCGACGCCGATGAGCGCCGGGGGGACGATGACGGCCGGCGTACCCAGACCCGCCTTCCGGCGCGCCCGGGCCCGGCTGCGACTCACGGCTGGCTGAAGCCGTCCGCGGTGAGCACCTTCTGACCCGCGGGCGAACGGACGTAGGTGACGAACGCCTGCGCGAGCGCGGCATTCTTCGAGTTCTTCAGCGTCGCGATCGGATAGGTCGTGCTGGCGTTGACGCCGGCCGGGATCACGATCCCCTTCACCTTGGCGCCCGCGCTGCGGACGTCGGTGACGTAGACCAGCCCGGCATCGACCTCACCGGACTGGACGACGGCCAGCGTCGACTTGACGTCCTGCTCGTTCGCGGCGGGGATGACCTTCAGCTTCGCGTTCGCGAACACCTTCGCGGCGACGACGCCACACGGCACGGCGGGCGCACAAACGGCCACCTTCACGCCGGGCTTGGCGAGGTCGGCCAGCTTCGTGATCTTGGCCGGGTTGCCGGGCGGGACGGCGATCTCGAGGGTGTTTGAGACGAAGTTCGTCGGCGGGCCGGCGTCGCCCGATTTCACGACGGCATCCATGTTCTTTTTCGATGCGGACGCGAAGACGTCCACCGCATCGCCTTGACTGATCTGCGTCGACAGGTCAGAACTCGCGCCGTACTTCACCGTGACTTTCGTGCCGGGGTTGGCCGTCTGGAACTGGCCGATGAGCGTGTCGAAGGCCTCGGTCAGCGAGGCCGCTGCGTCGACGGTGATCGAACCGCTCGGCCTCGGTTCGGTGGATCCGGTCGGGGCGTTGGTGATGGCGTCCGACGAGCCTCCGCTCTTCGGGCTGGACGAGCAGCCCGTTGCCGCAAGCAGCAGGGCCACGACCGCAGTCAGAACGCGCTTCACGAGCCGGCCGCCGAGACCTCGACGACGACGTTGGTGGACTTCACGGAGGCGGTCGCGGTGACGCCCGGTTCGAGACCGAGTTCGTCCGCCGCCTCACGGCTCATCAGGGACACGACCCGGTACGGGCCGCACTGCATCTCGACCTGGGCCATGACCGCATCGCGCACGACCCGCGTCACCAGCCCGACGAATCGGTTGCGGGCCGACTCACGACTCGTCGGCCCCGCCTCGGGAACCGGACCGGCGTTCTTCGTGGCGAACGCGGCGAGTTCGGCGCCGTCGATCACCCGCCGCCCGGCGGCGTCGATCGTGCTCGGGACGCGACCGCTCTCGGTCCACCGGCGCAGCGAATCGTCACTGACCCCGAGGAGTTCGGCGGCCTCACGAACCCGGTAACTCGGCATGCGGGCGATACTAGCGACTCACGCCGCGAATGCGGAGCCAGAGCCGTCCAGACCCCGCAAATGCACATGCAGTACCGAGCCGCACCCGACCGCGCGGCGTACGGGCGCCGCAAGGCCGGCACGTAGCAGGATGGGCGGCATGACCGACGTTTGCGGAGCGATCTGGGGGTATTGCGTCTCTGCATGCCCGAATGGGGTGCGGGCATGAGTTATCCGCCACCGCGCTATGTGGCCGGCGACGGCGAGGTCAGCGCCGTCTACCGTCCGGCCGACCACGAGCCGGACCTCCAGTACAAGTCCGGCAACACGGTGCACTACCTCGCTACGGGCGGCAGCACTAACGGCCTGTTCGGGTTGTTCCGCTGGGAGATGGGTCCGGACGTCTCCGGCCCGGACCCGCACTTTCACCGTTCGCTCTCGGAGTCGTTCTACGTGCTGGCCGGATCGATCCGTATCTACGACGGCACCCGCTGGCTCGACACCGAACCGGGCGATTGGGTGCATGTGCCGGAGGGCGGCGTGCACGGCTTCCGCAACGAGTCGGGCCAGCCGGCGTCGATGCTGCTGCACTTCGCCCCAGGCGCACCGCGAGAGGCCTACTTCGAGAACCTCCCCGACCTGTCGCAGAAGACGCCCGAAGAGCGTGACGCGTTCTTCCTCGAGCACGACACCTTCTGGATCTGAGGCACGGTCACGTGCGCACCCAGGTCGGCATCGTCGGAGCGGGACCGGCCGGGCTGTTCCTGTCCCAGTTGCTGCACCTGCAGGGCATCGAGTCGGTGGTGTTCGAGTGCCGCGATCGGGCGTACGTCGAGGCGCGGGTTCGCGCCGGCGTCCTCGAGTACGGCACAGCGGAGACCCTGCGCGAGGCGGGAGTCGGGGAGCGGATGGACGCGCAGGGCCTGCCGCATGCAGGGACCGAACTGCGGTTCGCCCGGACCCGGCATCGCATCGACTTTGCCGAGCTCACGGGTCGATCGATCATGGTCTACGGCCAGCAGGAGGTCGTGAAGGATCTGATCGCGGCGCGGTTGGCCGACGGCGGCGACGTGCGCTTCCAGACCGAGGTCGTCGGCGTGCATGACCTCGACACGAACCGTCCGCGCATCGCGTTCGTCGAAGCGGGCGAACCGGCTGAGCTCGATTGCGATTTCGTGATCGGGACGGACGGCTTCCATGGCGTCAGCCGGAACCACGTCCCCGACCTGATGATCTACGGGCGGGACTACCCGTTCGCGTGGCTGGGCATCCTCGCCGAGGCCCCGCCGTCGTCGCGCGAGCTGATCTACGCCCGGCACGATCGCGGCTTCGCCCTGCATTCCATGCGCTCGCCGAAGATCACGCGCATGTACCTGCAGGTGCCGGCGGACGAGTCGCTCCACGAGTGGCCGGACGAGCGCATCTGGGCCGAACTGCACCAACGACTCGCCACCGACGACGGCTTCGAGCTGACCGAGGGCGCGCTGCTCGACAAGAGCATCACTCCGATGCGTAGCTTCGTCGCGACGCCGATGCAGCACGGACGGTTGCTGCTGGCCGGGGACGCCGCACACATCGTGCCGCCGACGGGCGCCAAGGGAATGAACCTCGCCATCGCTGACGTGCGTCTGCTCGCGCATGCTCTGGGCGGCTACTACGCCGACGGCCGCGACGATCTGCTCGCGTCCTACACCGAGACCGCACTCCGTAGGGTCTGGCGGGCCACCCACTTCTCCTGGTGGATGACCGCGATGCTGCACGTCGATCCCGGTACGGACGAATTCGGCGCGCAGCTCGCGCAGGCACAGTTGGACTACGTCACGACCTCACGGGCGATGGCAACGTCGCTCGCGGAGAACTACACCGGCCTGCCCTACGAGCAAAGCTGGTCGTATCGATGAAGGGTTGTACATGACGAGCGCGTTGTTCGATCCGATCTTCGGGGCGACTGCCATCGACGCAGCGACCGACGACCGGGCCTGGCTCGGTGCGCTCTGCGAGGTGGAGACGGCGCTGGCTCGGGCGTGTACCCGCGCCGGCCTGATCGACCTGGGCACCGCGCTGGAGATCGGGGCCGCGGCGGACGACCTCGGCGCCAGCGATCCGGCCGAGCTCGGCCGGCAGGCCGAGGCCAGCGGCAATCCCGTCATTCCGCTCGTCACTGCTCTGCGGGCGGCCGTCCGCGAACGCGTCGGTGCGGACGCCGCCGCGGCTGTGCACCTCGGGGCCACCAGCCAGGACATCCTCGACACCGCGGCGATGCTGGTGTGCTCGCGCGCGCTCGGTGTCGTCGTCGCCGAACTGCGCGACTGCGCCGACCACGCCGCGGCGCTGGCACGTGCGCACCGCGACACCGTGATGGCCGGACGGACCTTGCTGCAGCATGCCCTGCCCACAACGTTCGGCGCGCTCGCAGCGGTGTGGGGCACCGGCCTCGACCGCGCCGTGGCCCGAGTGACCGCAACGCGCGCGATCCTGCCCGTGCAGCTCGGTGGCGCGGCGGGCACCCTGGCCGCGTTGCATCCGCACGGGTTCGACGTCCTCGCCGCACTGGCCGACGAACTGGATCTTCGCGAGCCGGCCGGCGTGTGGCACACCGAACGCGGCATCGTGGCCGAGCTCGCCGGCGTCCTCGGCGCGGCCGCGGTCGCCGTCGCCAAGCCGGCCACCGATGTCGTGCTGCTCGCGCAGACCGAGCTCGGGGAACTGCGCGAAGGCCGGCCGGGAGGCTCGTCGTCGATGCCGCACAAACGCAACCCGATCGCCGCGATCACGGCCCGGGCCGCGGCAGCGCAGGCGCCCGGCTACGTCGCGACGCTACTGGCCAACGGCGCGCACGAACTGCAGCGCGGGGCCGGGCCGTGGCATGCGGAATGGGTCGCGCTCGTCGGCCTGTTGCGATGTGTGGGCGGGGCGACGTCGCGGCTACGGACGTGTCTGACCGGACTCGAGGTGGACCTCGATGCGATGCGCCGCAACCTGGGTCCGGACTCGGTCGACGTCGGGCACGCCGGTGATCTGGTCGATCGCTACCTAGACAGAAGGCGCTGATGGTCAACTCATTGTCGTGGCGGTCGGACGGACCCGAGGACGCTCCGCCCTTGGTGCTGCTGAACTCGGTCGGCACGTCGACGGCGATGTGGTCGCCGTGCGTCGCGCCGCTCGCCGAACAGTTCCGGGTGATCCGCATCGACCATCGCGGCCACGGCGACTCCCCACCGGCGCCGGCCGGTTCCGCGTCCTCGATCGACGACCACGCAGCTGATGTGCTCGCGGCCCTCGACGAGATCGGGGTCGACCGTGTCGGACTCGCCGGGCTGTCGCTCGGCGGGATGGTGGGCATGTGGCTCGCCATTCACGCGCCCGAACGCATCTCGCGACTCGCGCTCGTCTGCACGTCC
>JAOPVG010000159.1 GCA_025966255.1 Jatrophihabitans sp. | reverse complement strand
CGGTTCTGGACGGGTCTGCCGGCATTGCCGCCCGGCTACCTGCGCAGCATCGAGACCCGCTGGCCGCACCGATGGGATGCCGTCGTCGCGATTCAGCACGATGCACTGGTCGGCTGGGCCGAGTACGGGCGCAACAGTGACGAAGGCGAGGCCGACGTCGCGATCTGCCTGGTCGACGCTGCGCAGGGCCGCGGCCTCGGCACCGTGCTATTCCAGGCCGTGCTCGAGCGGGGCACCGACGCGGGGTTGAGCGCCGTCCATGCCGACATCGAGATGGCCAACCGGGCGGCCGAGGCTTTGTGGCAGCGCGTCACCCGTGAGGTCGAGACGACCACCACCGCGGACGGCGACACCCGGCGGCACTCGCTGGTGCTGCCCGGGGTCAGCGCCCGCGCCCGTAGCGCTGCCTGATCCCCGGCCCGACTTCGTGCTGCGGCTTGTCGCGGGAGTGAGTGGAGGCCTACCCTTCAGCCACGCGTGCGCGCATCATGAAACGAGTTGCACTATGCGCAACAAAGTGGCCACTGAAGGTCTGCGCCGTCTGCTCGCCAATGCCCGGTACGAAGTGCTACCGACCGCGTCCTGCGAGCAGATGGTGCTCGAATCGCTGCCGCCCGGCTTCACCGTGACGATCACAGCCTCGCCGTCGAAGGGTCTTGAGGCCACCCTCGATCTCGCCGAGCGGCTGGCCGGCCATGGCTATGACGTCGTACCGCACCTCGCTGCTCGGATGGTCGCGGGCCGGTCCGAGCTGGCGGAGATCGTCGCCCGGCTGGTGCCACTAGGAATCCGGACGGTGTTCGTCCCGGCCGGCGATGCCGACCCACCCGCGGGGAACTACCAGGCGTCGCTCGACCTGCTCGAAGACCTCGCCGAGCTCGGCCGGCCGTTCCCGAACGTCGGTGTCACCGGCTACCCGGAATCGCACCCGTCGATCACCGACGACTTGACCGTGCAGGCGATGTGGGACAAGCGGCACTTCGCCACCGAGGTGGTGAGCAATCTGACCTTCGACCCGGCGACGCTGCAGACCTGGCTGCGCCGGATGCGCGAGCGCGGCATCACGCTGCCGCTCCTGGTCGGCGTGCCCGGCCCGGTGGATCGCACGAAGCTGCTCATGATGGCGACCAAGATCGGGGTCGGTGAGTCGACCCGATTCCTGGCCAAGCACCGCGGCACGCTGACCCGGCTCGCCGCACCCGGCGGATTCACCGGCGAGAAATTCCTCGAGCGGTCGGCTCAGTCGTTGACTGCGCCGAACGCGCTGGTCGCGGGGCTGCACGTGTTCACCTTCAACCAGGTCGCGGAGACCGAACGCTGGCGCCAGACCATGCTCGGCCGGCTGGGTGGTCCGATCGGCGCCGTCAGCTGACGTCCGTGGACGCGGTGTCACGTTCGTCGATCACCTTTCCTCAGGGCGGGACGCTCTTCAGCGAAGACAGCGTCCCCAGGTGAGGAAAGCAGCAGGCCCAACGTCCCCCGCCCAGGAAAGGCGCGCCGGGTCAGGCGAGAGCAGCGCCGGAGAGAAGGTCGGCGAGTTCGCGTTCCAGTCCGTCCGTGCCCGTCTCCACGATGGTCAGCGGCAGGCCGATGCTCGCCGCGGCTTCTTCGGCCAACGAGCGCAGCTCGTCGTCCGGCTCCTGCGCGAGCCACACCACGCGCGTGTACGAGCCGAAGTAGGTGTCACGCAGGTCGGGGTAGCGGTCGAGGCCGAGCTCGCGGAGCACGGTGCGGGCGAACGAGCGCACCAGGAAGTCGGTGAACACGTACGTGCCCGGCTGATCTTCGAAGAAGCCCTGGAGCCGCGCGGCACCACCGAACACGTCGTAGCAGTGCAGGCCGCGCAGCCGCTGGATCCCCAGGCGTTCGCACACCGCGTCCAGGGCGCCGTAGGTGCCGCAGTCGGCGTAGCCGACCGCCACGGCGCCGTAGCGCTCCAGCAGTTCGGCGGCCAGCGCCTCGACCCGTCCGGCGATCAGGTGGGGCTGGTTGTGCAGCAACGGCGGTAGCGGGTGCACGTCCACTGGCCAGCCCCGGCGCGCCACGATCTGCTCGGCCGGTTGGGCCAGTGCGCCGCAGGCGACGAACGCGAGGCGATCAGGTCGGGAAGGAGAGCTGATCGACGAACTTGTCGTTGAAGTCGCTCCGGTCGGAGAGCTCGACATACCGCACCTCCTCGAGCAACGCGGCCGCGCCGGCTCGTTCGCGCAGGCTGAGCAGGGCCATCTTCGCGCCCTCGCCCGCGACGTTGCCGGCCGACACGATGCGCAACACGGGCAGGCGCGGCACCAGGCCGATGCGCACTGCGGCCGCCGGCGACAGGTAGCTGCCGAAGGATCCGGCCAGCAACACCTGCTGCACGTCGCGCGGTTCCACCCCGAACTCCTCCAGCAGCAGCGACCAGCCCGTCGCGATCGCGGCCTTGGCGAACTGCAGCTCGCGGATGTCGCGCTGAGAGAGATAAACGGAGTCGGCCGGGTCGGCGGTGGGATCGGGTCGGTACAGGACGAACACCCGCTCCTTCCCGATCATGGTCAGCCGGTCGGCGAGGGCAGGGGCGGCCGCCTTCGCCTCGTTGTCCTGGACGAAGCGACCCGTCCCGTCCACGAGACCGATCTTGACCAATTCGGCGACGACGTCGACGAGCCCCGATCCGCAGATGCCCATCGGAGTCGTGTCGCCGATGACCCCGAGCTCGACGTCCTCACCGAGCTTGACGACCTCGATCGCGCCTTCCGCCGCGCGCATGCCGCAGCGGATCGCGCCGCCCTCGAACGCCGGGCCGGCGGGAGCTGCCGTGGACAGGATCCGCTCGCCGTCGCCCAGCACGATCTCGCAGTTCGTCCCGACGTCGATGAACAGGCGCAGCCGCTTGTCCCGGTCCATGCCGGTCGCGAGGATGCCGGCCACGATGTCGCCGCCGACATACGCGCCGAGCGCGGGGAACAGGGCCGCGCGGGCCCCCGGGTGCACGGACACCCCGAGCGCGCTGGCAAGTACGACGGGCGGCGTCGCGCAGGTCATCACGAACGGGGCCACGCCCAGCGGTTCGGGGTCGATGCCGAGAGCGAGCGCGGTCATTGTGGCGTTACCCGCGAGCGCGATTTCGTAGACCTCGGCCGGATCCACTTCGCCTTCGGCGCAGACCTCGGCCGACAGCTCGGCGAGCGTTTCGTGGGCCGCGGTACCGAGCCGGTCGAGCGCGGTCGGGTCCATCATCGTGGCGCTGATCCGGGTGATCACGTCGCCGCCGAAGGGCTGTTGCCGGTTCAGCATCGACCGGACCGCGACCGGGGTTCCCGTGGTCAGGTCGAGCAGGGTCGCGACGACGGTGGTGGTGCCGAGGTCGAACGCGATGCCGAACTGCCGGGCCGTCGTGTCGCCCGCCTCCACGTCGATCAGCATCTCGTCGACCACGACGGCCGTCACCTTGTAGTCGGCCTCCCGAAGCACCTTCGGCAGCCGGCGCAGCGCGTGCAGATCGGCCTGCAGCTCGAGGTCGTCGATGGCGTCGGTCAGCCGGGCGAGATCGGTGCGCTGGTCGGACAGCGTCGGCTCGTCCAGCTCGACGTAGCGTTTCTGCACGGCGGGCCGCAGGATGACCTGACGCCCGACCCCGACCGTGGCGGCCTTGGGTCGGGTGACGAGCGGCGGCACGTGGACCCGCAAGTTCTGGGTGGCCTGCGCGATGCAGGCCAGCCGCCAGCCGTCGCGGAGCTGATCGGGGGTGAACGCGCGGGCGTCGAGCCGGCCCACCGGCACCGCGCCGGACAGGATCTGCACCTTGCACTTCTTGCACGTGCCGTGCCCGCCACAGGTGGAGTCGATGGCGATGCCGTTCCAGCTCGCGCCGTCGAACACCGTCACGCCCGGCGGTACCCGCACCGAACGCTCGGCCGGCAAGAAGGTCATCTCGACGCGACCGCTGCCGTCGTGGGGTTCGGTGTCCCGCGTCGCCGGCGGGTCGATCAAACCTTCGCGCCGGTAGCCGGCGAGATCGGCCTCGACCGTGGAGTCCGGCATCCGGACCCCGGACGGCTCCGGATCAGTCACACCGAGCCTCGTTGCGCTCAATCACAAGCTTCGCTCACGTAGCGGCCAGCTTGGCCCGATGCGCCGCGATCCAGGCGCTGCCCCACTCGTCATGCCCGAGCAGCAGATCGGCCGCCTTGACGGCCTCGACGATCTCCGGCGTGCGGGTGTCCATGATCGCGCTCGTCAGCCCGGCCGCCATCGCGATCGGCAGGAATGCCGCACCGAGTACGTGCCGGCCAGGCATGCCGAACGAGACGTTGGACGCGCCGCACGTCATGTTCAAACCGAATTCGTCGCGGATGCGCCGGATGGTGGTCAGCGTGGTCTGCACGTACGAGCTGTCGGCGCCGATCGGCATGGCGAGCGGATCGATGAGGATGTTCTCGATCGCGATGCCGTACTCCTTGGTCGCGACCTCGACGATCTTCTTCACGAGCTCGAGCCGCTTGTCCGATTCCATCGGGATCTCATCGGCGTCGTTGGGCAGCGCGATGACCGCGGCGTCATATTTCTTGACGAGCGGGAGCACGGCCTCCATCCGGTCGTCCTCGGCGGTGATCGAGTTGACGAGCGCACGTCCCTGGTACGCGGCGAGCCCGGCCTCGAGCGCCTCGATCACCGACGAGTCGATGCAGATCGGCAGGTCGGTGCGCTCCTGCACGAGCTTGATCGCGCGGGACAGCAGGTCGGCCTCGTCGGTGAGCGGGACGCCCATGTTGACGTCGAGCACGTCGGCGCCGCCCGCGACCTGCGCGGCCACGTCGCGCTCGATGGCGGAGAGGTCGCCGTTGCGCAGTTGCTCCTGGAAGATCTTGCGGCCGGTCGGATTGATCCGCTCGCCGATCAGGCAGAACGGGCGGTCGTGGCCGATGACCACTTCCTTCGTGGCCGAACGCAGGACGGTCTCGTAGGTCATGCCGGGGTCAGCGATCGCCGGCGCTGGATGAGTTCCTTGGCCTTGCGCACGGTCGCCGAGGCGTCCGATGCGTAGCCGTCCGCGCCCACGGCGTCGGCATACTCCTGGGTGACGGGGGCGCCGCCGACCATGACGATCACTTGGTCGCGGATGCCCGCCTTCTGCAGCGCATTCATGTTGGCCTTGAACATCGGCATCGTGGTGGTGAGGAACGCCGAGAACCCGACGATGTCGGGCTGGTGCTGGTTGATCGCGGCCACGAACTTCTCCGGCGCTACCTGCACGCCGAGGTCGATCACCTCGAAGCCGGCGCCCTCGAGCATGATGTTGACGAGATTCTTGCCGATGTCGTGGACGTCGCCCTTGACCGTCCCCATCACGAACTTCCCGATGGTCTGCACCCCGGTCTCGGCGAGGAGCGGGCGCAGCACCTCCATCGCGCCGGACATCGCCCGGCCGGCGATCAGCATCTCCGGAACGAAGAAGTCGCCCCGCTCGAATCGCGCACCGACCTCCTCGAGGGACGGGATCAGCGCGTCGAAGAGCAGCGTCTGCGGATCCATCCCCATCTGGAGCGCTTCGTTGGTCATTTCCAGCACCGCAGGGGCGTTCCCGACCAGGGTCTGGTCGTAGAGGCCCTGCAGGATTTCGTCGGGAGTCATGCCACGCCTTTCGTGCGGTTGCGACGGCGGAGTAGTTGGGACAACGCGTCGCCGTGCTTTCGCAACAGCGGACCGAGCTCGTCCAGGTTGTCTCGCATGCGGGTGCTGGGCCCGGACACACCAAGTGCGGCGATCACGTCGCCGTTCGAGCCGTACACCGGAGCCGCGGCCGCATCGAGCCCGATTTCGAGCTCCTCGCGGGTGACGGCGTACCCGACGCGGCGGATGGTCGCGACCTGGCTTGTCAATTCGTCGGACGTACTGAGCGAGTGCGCGGTCAGTTGCTCGAGGCGGCCCGAGGGCAACGCAAGCGCGTCGAAGGCATAGAGCACCTTGCCGAGAGCCGAGCAGTGCGCCGGCACGGTGACCTGCATCCAGTCCCGCGCGCCCAGCATGTAGGTGGAGTCGACCTGGGCGATCTGCACCACGGTGTCGCCGCTCGGGATCGCCAGGTTCACCGTCTCGCCCGTCTCGGCGCCGATGTCGCGCAGGATCGAGTCGGCCAGCCGGGCCACCTGGGACCACGGGTCGTGGCGGGCGGCGTACAGCGCGAACAAGGCCCCGGAGCGGTAGGCACCGTTCGCGTCGCGCTCGAGCAGGTGGTTCGTCTCCAGTGCCGCCAGCAGGCGCGACGTGGTGGACCGGGCCAGCCCCGAGTCCTCGTACAACTCGGTGAAGCTGATGGGCTCGTCGGCCTGGACGACCAGCGTCAGCAGTTGCGCTGCGCGGTCGACGGCCTGGGCTCCGTTGTTGGTCATCGCTCCGATTGTTTCATAATATGGAACTCCATTCCCACATCATGAGGCTAGGATCCGCCTGACAGCAGGTCAAGGGAGGGTCGGGACGATGTTTCGCAACACCATGCCGCGCTACGAGGTGCTGTCCGAGACCGCGATGGCCGCTCTGGACAAGGGCTGGCGCCGGTTGGTCAGCGAGGTCGGGGTCGAGTTCGTCTCCGACCGCGCGCTCGACCTGTTCCGCGCCGCCGGCCAGCGCGTCGAGGACAACACGGTGTTCCTGGACCCCGACTTCCTGCTCGCCCAGGCGGCCAAGGCGCCCCGCGAGTTCGACGTCGCCGCGCGCAACCCGAAGAACTCGATCCACATCGGCGGCGACTCGATGGCGTTCGGCGCGGTCTACGGCCCGCCGTTCGTCCGGCAGGGTCAGGTGCGTCGCGACGCGACGATGGACGACTTCCGCAACTTCACGAAGCTCGCACAGAGCTTCGACGGGCTCGATTCCGCCGGCGGGGTGATCTGCGAGCCGAACGACACGCCGCTGGACTCCCGCCACCTCGACATGACGCTCGCTCTGCAGACCCTGACCGACAAGATGTACATGGGCAACGTCGTGTCCGGGGTCAATGCGCGGGACACGATCGAGATGAGCTCGATCCTCTTCGGCGGACGGGACGTCATCGAGCAGACGCCGGCCACCATCTCGCTGATCAACTGCAACTCACCGCTGCGGTGGGACGACCGGATGCTCGACGCGCAGTGGGAGTACTCGTCAGCCAACCAACCGGTCGTGTTGACGCCGTTCATCCTGATGGGCGCGATGTCGCCGGTGACGATCCCGGCCGCCCTCGTTCAGCAGATCGCCGAGGCGCTGTCCGGGATCGCGCTGTCGCAGCTGATCCGGCCCGGCTGTCCGGTGATCTTCGGATCGTTCCTGTCCAACATCGACATGCAGTCGGGTTCGCCGACCTTCGGCACTCCGGAGTCAGCGATGGGGCTGCTGTGCACCGGACAGATCGCCCGCCACTTCGGACTGCCGTTCCGCTCCGGCGGCGCGATGACCTCGTCGCAGGTGCCCGACGCACAGGCCGGCTACGAAGCTCTGATGACGATGCTGCCGACCTTCCTCGCCGGTGCCAACTGGGTGATGCACTCGGCCGGCTGGCTCGAGGGCGGGCTGGTCGCGGGCTACGAGAAGTTCATCGTCGACATCGAGATCCTGCAGATGATGCAGGCCCAGTTCACCCCGCTGGAGATCGACGAGGACTCGCTCGCGTTCGACGCCCACGTCGAGGTCGGCCACGGTGGTCACTTCCTCGGCGCGGCGCACACCATGGATCGCTTCCGCACCTGCTTCTACCGTCCGCTGCTCTCGTCCTCGGAGAACTACGAGCGGTGGATGCGCAACGGCGGGGTCGACGCCGAGCATCGCGCGGAGAAGATCTATCAGCAGCGGCTGGCCGAGTTCGAGGCCCCGCCGATCGACGACGCCATCCGGGCCGAGCTCGAGGAGTACGTCATCCGCCGCCGCGCCGAGTTGGGCGACTGACGCCGGCTCAGCGGAAGACGACGGTGCGGTTGCCGTTGAGCAGCACCCGGGTCTCGGCATGCCAGCGCACCGCGCGGCACAGCACCTGACTCTCCACGTCGCGTCCGGCCGCCACCAACTGCGCTCCGCTGAGGGAGTGGTCCACTCGCAGCACGTCCTGCTCGATGATCGGGCCCTCGTCGAGATCCGGGCTGACGTAGTGGGCCGTCGCGCCGACGAGCTTCACGCCGCGTTCGAACGCCTGCTGGTACGGCTTCGCGCCCTTGAAGCTGGGCAGGAACGAGTGGTGGATGTTGATCGCACGCCCGTTGAGCGCGGTGCACACCTCGTCGGAGAGCACCTGCATGTACCGGGCGAGCACGACGAGGTGGATCCCGAGTGACTCGACGAGGGCCATCAGCTCGGCCTCGGCGTCGGCCTTGGTGTCCGGCGTCACCGGGATGTGGTGGAACGAGATGCCGTAGGACTTCGCGAGCCGCTCGAGATCCGGGTGGTTGGAGACGATGGCCGGGATTTCGATCGGCAGCGCGCCGGTGCTCTGCCGGTACAGCAGATCGTTGAGGCAGTGACCGTCCTTCGACACCATCACCAACGTCTGGTACTTCGCCTCCGCGTCCCACATCTGCCACGTCATGTCCGATGCCAGCGCAACCTTCTCGAATCCCGCGCGCAGCCGCTCCAGGGTCATCGCGGCGTCGTAGACCTCGAACTGCACCCGCATGAAGAAGCGCTGCTCGAGCCGGTCGTCGTACTGCTGGCTCTCGAGGATGTTGCCGGAGGAGTGGACGAGGAAGCTGGCGACCGCGAACACGATGCCCGGCCGGTCCGGGCAGACGATCGTCAGCACGTACTCGGGATACCGGGTGGCCGGCTCGGTCATGGACGCCTCCAGGCAGTTGCGCGATGCACAACCTAGTCTGCTATACGCAACAACGTCCCGCTAGTATCGCGCCATGAGCAGCAACGGCAGCAACAACGGCGAGGTGGCGTCGGGCGTCCAGTCGGTCGAGCGGGCGCTGGCCATCCTGGAGATTCTCGCCCGATCCGGCGAAGCCGGCGTCACCGGTATCGCCACCGAGATCGGCGTCCATAAGAGCACGGCGTTCCGTCTCATGGCCACCCTCGAGACGGGCGGGCTGGTCGAGCAGTCCGAGGATCGCGGCAAGTACCGGCTCGGGATGGGCATCCTGCGGCTGGCCGGGGCCACCACGGCTCGGCTCGACCTCGTGCAGGAGGCCCGGCCGATCTGCCGCAAGCTCGCCTCTACCACCGGCGAAACCGTCAACATCGCCGTGCTCTCCGACCGCTCGGCGCTCTACCTCGACCAGGTAGCCGGCGCGTCGACGCTGCAGCCGCACAACTGGGTGGGTCAGCACATCCCGCTGCACGCCACGTCCAACGGCAAGGTCCTGCTCAGCGGGCTCAGCCCGGACGAACTGGCCGAGACCCTCGGGGCGATGCCCGCCTTCACCGACGCCACGATCACCACCAAGAAGGCGCTGTACCGCGCGCTCGACGAAGTGCGGGAACGCGGCTACGCGGTGGCGGTGGACGAACTCGAGGTCGGGCTCACCGCCATGGCGGCGCCGATCCGCAATGCGCACGGCGACGTGATCGCCGCGCTCAGCGTGTCCGGTATGACCGTCCGCCTCGGCGAGGTGCGCCTCAAAGAAGTCCTGCCCGTACTGCTCGAATCGGCGGCCGAGGTATCGCACCGCCTCGGCTGGGGCGAGCGCTGACCCTGGGACGGCTGTTGCTTATAGTGCTCACGATTGTATGATCCGCAACAACGATGTCGCTAGAAGAATCGTGCGAGACGCCAATATCCAGCAGATCCACCAGATAGGTAGGCACAGATGGCAGACGTTCCGGGTAGCGCGCGGGTAGTGGTCATCGGGGCCGGAATCGTCGGCAACAGCCTCGTGTATCACTTGGCTCGCCTCGGCTGGCGCGACATCGTGCAGC
Source organism: Jatrophihabitans sp. (assembly GCA_025966255.1). Lineage (GTDB taxonomy): Bacteria > Actinomycetota > Actinomycetes > Mycobacteriales > Jatrophihabitantaceae > Jatrophihabitans. Next base: position 18,525 of record JAOPVG010000159.1, on the reverse strand, counting down.
TCGACAAGGGTCCGCTGCCCAACCCGGGCGGGTCCACCGGCCACGCCTCCAACTTCATCTTCCCGGTGGATCACTCGCGCGAGATCACCGATCTGACGCTGGACAGCATGCGCCAGTACAAGGAGATGGACGTCTTCACCGAGTGCGGCGGGTTCGAGGTCGCCCGCACCGAGGAGCGCATGCAGGAACTGCGGCGCCGGATGGCCTCGGCGAAGGCGTGGGGCATCCCGTCCGAGCTCGTCACGCCGGAACAGGTCGTCGAGAAGGTGCCCTTCCTCGATCCGTCGGTGATCGTCGGTGCGTTCTACACCCCGAGCGTCGGCGTCGTGGACTCCTTGCGGGCCGGCACGATCATGCGCGAGCGCGCCCAGCAACTCGACGCACTGACCGTCGTGGCCAACGCCGAGGTCACCGACATGACCGTCGAGGCCGGCCGGATCAAGACCGTGCACACCACCCGCGGCGACATCGACACCGAGCACGTCGTGATCGCCTGCGGTGTCTGGAGCCCGAAGCTGGCGAAGATGGCCGGCGTGCACATCCCGCTCACGCCGGCCGTGCACCAGATGATCAGCGTCGGTCCAGTGCCGCAGCTGGCCGAGACGACCGGCGAGATCTCGTTCCCGATCGTCCGTGACATGGACACGTTCTGCTACGAGCGCCAGCACGGCAGCGACATGGAGGTGGGCTCGTACGCCCACCGGCCGATCCTGCACAACCCGGAGGACATCCCCTCGATCGAGCAGGCGAAGCTGTCGCCGACGGAGCTTCCGTTCACCGAGGAGGACTTCGACCCGCAGCTGGAGCAGGCCCTGGAATTGATGCCCGAGCTGCTCGGTAACGAGCAGGCGGAGATCCGGTACGCGATCAACGGGCTGCTCTCGCTGACGCCTGACGGCGCGCCCATCCTCGGCGAGAGCCCGGAGGTCAAAGGCGTCTGGTCCGCGGCCGCCGTGTGGATCAAGGAAGGCCCCGGCGTCGGACGGCTCCTCGCGGAGTGGATGACCGACGGCAACCCGGAGTACGACGCGCACGGCACCGACATCGCCCGCTTCTACCCGCACCAGCGTTCCAAGGAGCATGTCGCGGCCCGCACCAGCGAGGGCTTCAACAAGACGTACGGCATCGTGCATCCGTCCGAGCAGTGGAACAGCAACCGCAACGTGCGCCTCGCGCCGATGCACGCCAGTGAGCGCGACCTGGGCGCGGAGTTCTTCGAGGTGGCCGGCTGGGAGCGACCGCACTGGTACGCGTCCAACGAAGCCTTGCTGGGTGAGTACGGCGACGCCGTGATGCCGCGCGAGGCGGAGTGGGATTCGCGGTGGTGGTCACCGATCATCAACGCCGAGCATCTGGCCATGCGCGAGCGGGCGGGTTACGTCGATCTCTCGGCGTTCGTCGTGTTCGACGTGGTCGGTCGTGGTGCCTTCGGCGCCGTGCAGCGCATCGCGGTGGGGCAGATGAACGTCGCACCAGGGAAGGTCGTCTACACCCCGATCATCGATGAGCGCGGCGGCTTCCGGGCCGACCTCACGATCATGCGCCTGGCCGAGGATCGGTTCCGTGTGGTCACCGGCGGTGCCCACGGCAACCTCGACCGCAAGTGGTTCAGCGACCGCATGCCCGCCGACGGCTCGGCCGTCGTGGTCGACCTGACCTCGGCCTTCACCACGATCGGGCTGTGGGGACCACGCGCCCGCGACATCCTCGGCTCGCTCACCGAGTCCGACATCAGCCACTCCGCGTTCGGGTTCGGCACCTGCCAGAACCTCGAGCTCGGCTCGCTGTCGGTTCTCGCCTCTCGTATCTCTTACGTCGGTGAGCTCGGCTGGGAGCTCCACGTGCCGATGGAACAGGGCGCGCGGCTGTGGGATCTCGTCCGCGCGGCCGGCCAGCCGCACGGCGCCGTGCCGGTCGGCATCGGCGTGTATGGCACGACCGGACGGATCGAGAAGGGCTACCGCGCCTTCGGTGCCGAGCTCGACTCGGAGCGCACGATCGTCGAGGCCGGGATGATGCGGCCGAAGGTCAAGGACGCCGACTTCGTCGGCCGCGAGGCCTACCTCAAGCAACGCGACAACGAGCCCGAGTCCATCCTGTGCACAGTGACCGTGGACGACCACACGTCCGCCGACGGCACGAAGCGCTACATGCTCGGCGGCGAGCCGATCGTGACCCGCGACGGCGAGGCGCTGGTCGACGGCCACGGCCACCGCGCGTACGTCACCTCGGCCGGCTCCGCGCCGTCGATCGGCAAGCACGTGCTGATGGCCTACCTGCCGCCGGACGCCGCCGTCCTCGGCAACCAACTCGCGGTCGACTACTTCGAGGAGCGCTATCCGGTGACGGTGGCCGCGGCCGACGCGACCCCGCTGTTCGATCCCGACAACTCCCGGGTCCGGAGCTAGCCGTGGCCACCGAACGACGTGTGCGGAGCGAGAAATGACCAACGTCCTGGTGTGCATCAAGCGCGTCCCCGACGTCGCTGGTGAGGTCCTGCTCAGTGAGGACGGGCAGTCGGTGGACGCTCGGCACGTCGGCTTCACCGTCAGTCCGCACGAGGAATGCGCCGTCGAGCTGGCGACCCGGGTCACGTCGGCGTCCGGCGGCACGGCGACGGTGCTCAGCGTCGGGCCGGCCGACAGCGCCGAGCAGCTGCGCAATGCCATGGCTGTTGGTTGTTCGGACGCCGTACTGGTCGAGGCCGACACGGTGCAGTTCGGGCCGGCGGACATCGCCGAAGCCATCGCCGATGTGGTGCGCACGCGCGCCGCCGCGGGCACGTCCTACGACTTGGTGCTGCTGGGCAACGATGCGGCGGACACCGGCGACTTCCAGGTTCCGGTGCGGTTGGCCTACGCCCTCGACCGGCCGGTGCTCACCGGGATCTCCACCGTGGAGCTGGCCGGGGATCGCGTGGTCGCCCGCGGCGACGGCCCCGATGGCACCGAGATCTTCGAGCTTCCGCTGCCGGCAGTGATCGCGGTGATGGAGGGCGGCGTCAGCCCCCGCTATCCCTCGATCCCCGGACGGATGAAGGCCAAGCGCGCACCGCTGGAAACGGTGACGCCCGACTTCGAGCCGAAGGGTTCGGGGCGGGTGCGGCTCACGGCTCCGACTCCGCGCGTGTCCACCGTTGAGATCCTCGGATCGGGGCCGTCAGCGGCGCCCGCCGTCGTCGATCTGCTCCTCGAGCTCGGGGTGGTGTCCAAATGATCGTCGTCCTGGTCGAGACCGACGCGCAGGGTGCCACCGTCGTCTCGCGAGAGGCCCTGACGTTCGCTCGCGACCTCGCCGGATCCTCAGGCGCTGCAGTGCACGCGGTCGCCATCGGACCGTTGCCGGAGCCGGCTCGAACGGGACTGCTTGCACACCTAGCCGACCAGGGTGTGCAGCTTGTCCACATCCCGCAAGACGACCGGCTGGCTGCCTACGCCGCCGCTGCGTGGTCCACCGCCGTCATCGATGTGGTCAAGTCCACGTCGGCCGGCGCCCTGATCGCTTCGGGAACGCCGCGCGGCAACGAGGTCCTGGCGCACGTGGCCACCCGACTGGACGTCGCGATGGCCGCGAACGTCGTGCAGATCGCGACCGTCGAGCCGCTCGCCGTTACGCGTCAGGTCGTCGGGGGTGCGGCGCTGGAGGAGATGCGCCTCGACGACGGTGTTGCTGTGTTCTCGGTCGCAGGTCACGCGTGCGAGCCGCGACCCGCGGCGGAGGCCGCTGTGACCGAGGTCTTGGAGTACGCACCGACGATCAGCGACCGGGACCTGGTCGCGCGGGTGGCCCGGGTTGAGGCCATCGCCACTGACGACACCGGGGCGCTGACCAACGCCCGCGTTGTCGTCGGCGCCGGCCGCGGAGCTGGTGGGGCCGATCGCTTCGCGGGCCTGCTCGAATTGACCGAACTGCTCGGCGGGGCGCTGGGAGTGTCGCGCGTCGTCACCAGCCTCGGGTGGCGTCCACATAGCGAACAGGTCGGACAAACCGGAAGCCGAATCGCCCCAGATCTGTACGTTCCATGTGGAATCAGTGGGGCGATCCAGCACTGGGCCGGCTGCCAATCGGCGAAGACAATCCTGGCCATAAACACCGACGCCGAGGCACCAATGGTCACTCGTGCGCACTATGCGGTGATTGGTGACCTGCACGAAATCGTGCCCGCGATCAACGCGGAACTGCGGGCCCGACTCGGCCGATAGCCGACCTGGGTAACAGGAACGTCACGATGCCGATGCATGAAGATGCTGAACGGGACATGAAGGCCTGTCTGGCTAAACTAGGCGAACTCTGGCTCCGGAAGGCGGTCCCACAGTGAAAACACCGACCACAGCTTCACGACCGAGTAGAGCGTCGTGCCGGTAGACACCGGCAAGACCGCGGCTCCGCTCGAGTTCCGAAACGTAACCAAGCGGTACGAAGGCACCGACGCCGCCGCGATCAAGGACCTTTCGTTCGTCGTTCCCGCAGGGGAGGTCTGTGTCCTGGTCGGTCCGTCCGGCTGCGGCAAGACCACCGCAATGCGGCTCGTCAACCGGATGATCGACATGACCGGTGGCGAGATCCTGATCGACGGCAAGAGCATCTCCGGCCGCAGTCCGGCGGATCTCCGCCGCGAGATCGGCTACGTGATCCAGCACGTCGGACTCTTCCCGCACCTGAACGTCGCGAACAACATCGGCACGGTGCCGCGCCTGCTCGGCTGGGATCGCAAGCGGATCGCCTCGCGCAGCGCCGAGCTGCTCGAGCTCGTGGGATTGCCGGCCGAGATGGGCAAGCGCTACCCGAGCCAGCTCTCGGGCGGCCAGCGCCAACGCGTCGGCGTGGCCCGCGCGCTCGCCGCCGATCCGCCGCTGATGCTGATGGACGAGCCGTTCGGCGCGATCGACCCCATCAACCGCGATCGCCTGCAGAACGAGTTCCTCAGGCTGCAGCGCGAGATCAAGAAGACGGTCGTCTTCGTCACGCACGACATCGACGAAGGCATCAAGATGGGTGACCGCATCGCGATCCTGCGCGAGGGCGGCGAACTCGTGCAGTACGACACCCCGGACGCGATCCTGGCGAACCCGGCCGACGAATTCGTCGCTCGCTTCGTCGGTGCCGACCGTGGTCTGAAGCGGCTTGCGCTGACGAACCTCGAGCAGGTGGACCTCGACGAGGTGACCTGCGTGCGCGAGGGCGAGACGATCTCGCCCGGGACCTGGGTCGACAACGACATCGTCGTGGTGGTCGACGGCGAGCGGAAACCGATCGGTGAGATGACTCGCGATGTCAGCTCCGACTCCGCGGTCACGCTGGGTTCGGCTCGTCCGGTCGGCGCGTCGATCCCGATCACGGCGTCATTGCGCGATGCGCTCTCCTTGATGATGACCGAGTCGATCCGCCCCCTGCTCGTCCTCGACGGCGAGGGTCGGGTGGCCGGCTGGGTCTCGATCGATCAGATCAACAAGGCGGTGCGGCAGGTTCCGAACGAAAGCGCCGCCATCGATGCCGCCGGCATCGATCTCGACAAATGATCGTCGCAGTAGCCGCACTCGCGGCCAAAGCGCCCGTCATCCCGGGCTCTGATGCCTACGGCAAGACTTCGAAGTGCGTGAAGGACAACGGCACGTTCTGCTGGGACTGGGTGCGGGACCGGTGGAGCGGCACGGTGGGGCCGGCGCTGGTGCAGCACATCCAGCTCGCCGTGGTGGCAGTCGTGATCGGATTTGCGATTTCGTTCGTGCTCGCCCTGCTGGCCTACCGGGCCCGGTGGCTAGTCCCGCCGGTCACGTTCCTTTCCAGCCTCCTCTACACCGTGCCGTCGTTGGCGGCGTTCTACATCCTCGTTCCGATCACCGGCATCAACGACTTCACCGTCGAGATCGCCTTGGTCTCCTACACCCTGCTGATCTTGTTCACGAACACGCTCGCCGGGCTGACCGGCGCGTCCGGCGATGTTCGCGATGCCGCCCGGGGTCTCGGCATGACTCCCACGCAGTCGTTGTGGCGAGTGGAACTCCCGCTCGCGGTGCCGACGATCGTCGCGGGACTTCGGGTCGCGGTGGTGACGATCATCTCGCTCGTCACGGTGGCCGGCCTGATCGTTCCGGACGGCCTCGGCGCGGTCATCTACACCGAGGGTCTGAAGAAGAACAACTTCAACACCGCGCTCATCGTCGGAGGCGTTCTGTGCATCGTCCTCGCTCTGGCGGCGGACGCGCTGCTCGCCGGTCTGCAACGGCTGATCACCCCGTGGGCCGCCGCCCGCCGGAGCAGGTGATCCGATGAGCAACGACTTCGTCGCGGGTTTCCACTTCGTCTTCGACCGCTGGGGCGACGTCCTCCAGCAGAAAACGCTCGAACACTTGGCGATCTCGGGAGAGGCGGTCGCCATCTCGATCCTCATCGGCGTGCCGTTGGGGTGCTTGCTGGGTCACCTGCACCGGTTCTCGTTCATCGCGATCAACACTTCGAACCTGGCCCGCGCGCTACCAACTCTGGCCGTGTTGTCGATCCTGCTTCCATACACGGGCATCGGCGACACGACCGCGATCATCGCCCTGGTCATCCTCGCGGCCCCGCCGATTCTCACGAACAGCTACGTGGCGGTCGACCAGGTGGACGCCGACACCATCGATGCCGCGAAGGGCATCGGCCTACGGGCCTGGCAAGTTCTGCTTCGGGTCGAGCTGCCTCTGGCCCTACCGTTGATCTTCGCCGGCATCCGCACCGCGGCGGTGTTCGTCGTCGCCACGGCAACGTTGAAGGGCTTCTTCGGGGGCGGCGGGCTCGGCGACGTGATCAGCAACCCGGCCTCCTTCAAGATCTCCGGGATCATCGGCGCGTCCTACGTGCTCATCGTGATGTCGGTACTCGCGCAGTTGCTCTTCCTCGGCATCGAGTACCTGGTGACGCCGGTCGGGCTGCGCCGCCGGCGGCTGTCGAGCCCGCTTCGCCGCGGGGGCGTCCGGCCGGCGACCGAAGTAGGAGATGACGCACTCGCGACCAGTCAGCTCGAACAAGCTCAACTCAAGCAGGCACAACTCGAGCAAGGGAGCATCACCAGATGAGAAGAATGACACTGTTCGGTCGCACCGCCGGCGCGGCTGCAACGGCCGTCGCCCTGGCACTGACGTTGGCGGCCTGTTCGTCCAGCGGAAGCAGTGGCGGTACCGCCGGCAGTTCGTCCGCTGCGGCTGCACTGCCGGGCAAGGGCAAGCCGGCGGTCGTGATGGGTGACAAGGACTTCGACGAGCAGTTCCTGCTCGGCGAGCTCTATGCGCAGGCGCTACGGGCCAAGGGCTTCACCATCACGCTGAAGAAGAACATCGGTGCGTCCGAGATCATCGACAAGGCGCTCACCAGCGGCAAGATCCAGATGTACCCCGAGTACACCGGCGTCATCTACAGCAACGCGCAACTCGCCAACCTCGGCGACAAGCCGGCCTCGGCGAAGGCCACTTACGACGGCGCGAAGGGGTTCGAGAACAAGCGCGGCTACGACTTGCTCGAGCCCACGCCGTTCCAGGACGCCGACGGAGTCGCGGTCACCAAGGCCTACGCCGCGAAGAACGGTCTGAAGACGATCGATGACCTGAAGAAGATCAAGTCGTTCACCTATGCCGGGCCGCCGGAGAACGGCACCCGCTACCAGGGCGTCCTCGGTCTGAAGCAGGCCTACGGTCTGCACAACTTCACGTTCAAGCCGCTCTCGACCGGTAGCCAGTACGGCGCGCTCGACGGCGGCAACGTCGACAGCATCGCCATCTTCACCACCGACGCCCAGCTGGCCAGCGGCAAGTACGCCACGCTGACCGACACCAAGGGCATCTTCGGCTACCAGCAGGTGGCGCCTGTGGTGAAGAAGTCGGTGCTCACCCAGCAGGGCCCCGAGTTCGCGAAGACCCTGAATGCGGTGAGCGCCCTCCTCACGACCGACGCGATCATCTCGATGAACAAGGCCGTCCAGGTCGACAAGAAGGAGCCGGCCACGGTGGCCAAGATCTTCCTTCAGGCCAACCACCTGGCGTAGCGGAAAGCGGGCCAGCGCAAGCCGGCCAGCGCAAGCAGTGAACGCAACGACGTCCTCGCCAGTCGGACGGTGCCTCGCACCGTCCGGCTGGCGATCGGCGTTACGCGGCCCGGTCAGGCCTTGGGCTTGGGTCGGGCTTTCGGTGGACTCAGCAGGTCCGTGACCGCTGCCGAGTGGAAGAACGGCTCGAGACGCTTGCGGATCTGGGCCGCCAGCACGCCGTCGGCCTTCGCCGCTTCGATCACGGGCGGAGCGAAGCGGCAGATGTCTGCGATCAGGTCGTCGCGGCTCAGGCCGAGCTCGGGGAGCAACGCGGCAACGTCGGAAGACCCGTAGCGCTCGAAGAACACATCGACGCAGGCATCGAGCAGATGCCCGGCGTAGTCGCTGGTGCGAGCGGTCGTGACGATCTCGTGCACCAGCAGGGCGAGCTCGCGCAGGTCCTGCTGGGTCAGGTACTCCCGCAGACCGCTGATGGGTTCGTCGGCGTGCAGATCCCAGATCTCCATCGCCGCATCCTGCAGCGGGGCGTCGTGGATGAGTTCGCGAATAGCGTTGTTCGTCCGACGCAACGCGAACTGCGCGCCCTTGCCGGCGGCGTCACCGAGGAACTGGTCCAGGTGCCGGTCCGAGGCGTTGCGCACCTTCGAGGCGGCACTCGTCCCGAGCGACAGCAGCGACGACATTCCGGGCAACTTCTCGGCCCGCGCCCGGTTCTGCTGCACGAAGTCCGAGATGATCTTGGTGACGAAACGCGAAGCCACGGTGGCGACGATCGGGCTCTCCGTCAGGCGGTCGAGGGCACGGTCGTGCAGCGTGTCCATGCTGAGCACCTTGGCGATCAGGGCTGCGACCGGATCGCGTTCGACGACGTCGCCGAGGTGGTAGTCGTCGCTCGCGGACAGGTCGTAGATCGCCCCCGAGAGTGCGGCCACCAGGTCCTCGACGAGCTGGCTGCCGCCGATCTGGTCGACGAGGCGGCGGCCGGTCTTCTTCACCTGCTCCGCGTCGACGATGTCGGAGACGATCAGCGTGCCGGCGACGGAGAGGACGTCGTCCACATCGCGAGCCACCACTTCGGCGAATCGGTCACCGCTCAGTTCCGCGAGGACGAACTCCACCTGCGCATCCAGCAGTTGATCAGCCAGCTTCTTCGCGACTGCGGCCATGCCCGACTTCCTCCCGTCAAGCGACGTTCCCTAGACGATTCCCTACTGCGCGGGCGGAGGGACAACCCGGGCCCAAGGCTGTGACGTCCTCGACTTGCGCTCAGTAGACCAATGGCGTGAGGTGAAACGGGATGGCCAGCGGATCAGTGATCGTCATCTGAAAGCCACCGCCGGCCTCCGACCCGGCCACGGTGATCGTCCCGCGCGTCATCGTCACCGGCACGTCGAACATCACCGGGCCCGTCGGATCCGGCACGAGCTGCCCGGCGATCGGCCGGCCGCCGGCGGGTGTGATTGTCACGTCGGTGCTGCGGAACGTGTGGCAGGTACTGGAGTCGATGAAGTCGGGCGAGCGGTAGCAGAGATCGAGGTGCAGATAGACAGGTGCGGCGATGCGGGATGCACGTACGAGTCCAGGCGAATCGGTGAATTCCCAGGCCCCGCCGCTCGGCTGCACCCGGTGATCTTGACATCGGACCGCGCTCCGCGCCAAGCGACCGCTTCGTCGGCCTCGGCGGCCGGCGCGCCCGTCGCCGGCGATGAACGAGTATCTCGATCAAGCCCCACCTGACCACGAGCTTGAAGCTGCGCTGCACCCACCCTTCACGAAGGGGAGCGGCACGATCATCCGTCCGGCAGCACACTGGCCAACATGACCGACTCGCTGCTCGCCCGCCTCGCCCAAGGCCCCGTCATCTGCGCCGAGGGGTACCTCTTCGAACTGGAACGCCGCGGCTACCTGCAGGCCGGCGCGTACGTGCCGGAGGTGGTGCTCGAGGATCCCGAAGTCGTCGCCGGACTACATCGCGAGTTCGTGCGCGCCGGGTCCGACGTCGTCGAGGCGTTCACCTATTACGCGCACCGCGAGAAGCTTCGACTGATCGGTCGCGAGCACGAGCTCGAGCCGATGAATCGGCAGGCACTCACCGTCGCCGCCGGCGTCGCCCGCGAGACCGGGACGTTGTTGGCCGGCGGCGTCTGCAACACCAACGTCTTCGTCGGCGATCGCTCCCTCGACGAGGCCCGGGTGCGCCCCATGTTCGAGGAGCAGGTCAGCTGGGCGGTGGACGCCGGTGCCGACTTCATCATCGGCGAGACGTTCCAGTTCGCCGGCGAAGCGCTCCTGGCGCTCGAGGTCATCCGTGAAACCGGCGTGCCGGCCGTGATCACCCTGGCCGTGCACCAGGAGCCCGTGACCCGTGAGGGCTGGACGCCGGAGGACGCGTGCCGCCGCCTCGCGGACGCCGGTGCGGCCGTCGTCGGACTGAACTGCATCCGTGGTCCGCAGACAATGCTGCCGCTGCTCGGCGCGATCGTCGACGCGGTGGACGTACCGGTCGCCGCACTGCCGGTGCCCTACCGCACCCACCCGGCCGAGCCCACCTTCCAGTCGCTGAGCGACCGCAACGCCATCGGCGCTCCGGACGGACGACCCTTCCCCGTGGCGCTGGACGCCCACACCTGCACCCGCTACGACGTCGCGGCGTTCACCCGCAGCGCGCTCGACGTCGGCGTCAGCTACCTCGGGCTGTGCTGCGGTGCGGCGCCCCACCACATCCGGGCCATGGCCGAGACGATGGGCCGACGGCCACCGGCCAGCCGGTTCTCCGCCGACATGAGCAAGCACGCCTACCTCGGTTCGGACACCACGCTGCTCAAGGAGAACCTGGCCTTCGCGGAGCAACTGTGAATCGAAGGTTCCGCTATGCCGTTGTGGGAGCCGGCGGTATCGGCAGTGCCGCGGCCTACTGGCTGAGCCGGGTGGCCGGTGAGGAGGTGCTGTGCCTCGAGCAGTGGGGCGCGAACCACGGCCGCGGCGCGTCCGAGGACCACTCGCGCATCATCCGCCTGGGCTATCACTCGTCGCGCTACACCGCGCTGACGCGGGATTCCTACGCCGCCTGGGAGCGCGCCGAACGCGAGTCCGGCATCCCGCTCGTCCATCGCATCGGCATGGTCAACCTGGCGAGTCCGGGCACCGAGGGCGCCGGCATCCTCGAGAACTACGAGCAGGCGATGACCGAACAGGACATCCCGTACGAGCGCTTCGGCGCCGCGGAGGTGATGCGCCGCTGGCCGCAGTTCCGCCTCGATGCCGATCACGAGGCGCTGTTCCAGCCGGACGGCGGCATCCTCGACATCCGCAAAGGCGTCGCGGTGCACCTCGCGCTCGCCCGCGGCAACGGCGCGACGGTGCTGCCGCACACGCAGGTCACCGCCATTGACGACCGCGGCCCGAGCGTGCAGCTCCGGACGACGGGCGGGGACTTCGAGGTCGAACGCCTCGTGCTGTGCGCGGGCGCGTGGACGGCCGACCTGCTCGAGACGCAGCTCGGCATCCGGTGGCCGATCCGGCTCACCCAGGAGCAGGTCACCTACTTCGCGACGACGCACCTGCGCGACTTCACGCCCGACCGGTTCCCGATCTGGATCTGGCACGGCGACGAGGAGTTCTACGGTTTCCCTGTGTACGGCGAGATGGCGACGAAGGCGGCGAAGGAATTGTGCGGCCCGTCCGTCTCATTGGACGAATGGAGCTGGGAGCCCGACCGCGAGCGGGTGCGTCGGGTCGGCGAGTTCGTCGAGGGCATCCTGCCCGGCTACAGCGGCCCCGAGCTCTACACCCGCTGCTGCCTGTACGACATGCCGCCCGACCGCGACTTCGTCGTCGACCGGCTGCCCGGTCACCCGAGCATCGCGGTGTGTATCGGCGCAGGGCACGCGGCCAAGTTCGCAGCGCTGCTCGGCCGCATCCTGGCCGAGATCACGGTCGACGGGTCGACGGAGTTCCCGATCGAGGCCTTCCGGGCCGACCGCCCGGCGATGGTCGACCCGGACTACGTGCCGGCGTACCGGCTCGGCGCGGAGGCGGCCACGGTTTGAGCGTCCGGCCCGTTCGCCGCCAACTGGGTCCGGCGGCGCGGCTCGAGCCCGCGCAGGATGCGCAGCATCGCCGAGGCCGCCGGGGTGCGCAGCGCCGCCGGTCGGGTCGCCGCCTGGATGCGGCGCGACGGCGTATCCGGGAGGAGCGGCCGCAGCACCACCTGGTCGTTGGCCGGGAACAGCGCGAGGTCGGGAAGCAACGCCACGCCCAGTCCAGCGGCGACGAGCTCGTGGATGGCCGTGTAGTCGTCGCTCTCATAGACGACCCGGTGCTCGATGCCGACCCGCGCATACGCCCGGGCGAGGACCTCACCGTCGGGCGCATTGTTCGGCACGTCGACCCAGCGGTCGCGGGCGAGATCCTCCAGGCGTATCTCGGCGGCGTCGGCGAGCGGATGGCTGCGGTGCAGCGCGACGCGGAAGCGATCTTTGAACAGCTCCGTGATCTCGACGTCCGGCGCGGGGTCCTGATCGACGGTGAGCACGATGTCGAGCCGACCGCGGCGTAGCCGGGCGATCCCGTCCAGCGAGGTGGCTTGCTCCACGCGTACGTCGATACCCGGATGCAGCGCCTGGAAGGCGTCGATCGCGCGCGGCACGATGGTCGCCCCCGCGGTCGCGAACGAGGCGAGGCGAAGGTTCCCGCGCTGCAGGGCGGAAAGCTCGGCCAGCGCCGACTCAGCTGATTCGAGTGCCGCGAGCACCAGCTCGGCATGTTCGACGAGTACGGCGCCGGCTTCGGTGAGGACGACACCGCGGGCGCGTCGTTCGAGAAGCGTTGCGCCGGCCTCGCGCTCCAGTGCGGCGATCTGCTGCGAGACCGCCGAGGGTGTGTACGACAACGCCTCCGCCGCTCCGGACAGCGATCCGTGGCGAGCGACTTCGCAGAGCACTCGCAGACGGCGGACGTCCAGCACGAGGCGAATCGTACGCCGACGGCCGACCCGAAATCGTCACGGTCGAAAGCGCCGAAGCGAATCCTCAGCGGGCGGGCGCGGCCGTCTCGGACTCGCCCAGTTCGGAGGACGTCGCTCGGTCGCGGAACACCACCACGTTTGTCGGCCGCGCCGACGTCGAGCCGCACATCACCGACCTGAAGAACGGCGGCGTCTCGGCGATTACCCTGCTGGACACGTGCAGGCTCGACGGCTCGGACAACCTGCTGGTTCGCTACGTTCCCGCGTCGTGAGCGATTCGGCCGGTGCTGTCACATCGGCGGGGTTTCACCGGTCAGAGGTATGCGACCACGTGACGGAGGTATGTGACCGATGGATGCCTACGACGCGTTGGCCGAGGACTTCGAGGAGCATCGGGCCCATCTGCGGGCTGTCGCATATCGCATGCTGGGTTCGGCCACTGAGGCCGACGACGCCCTCCAGGAAGCGTGGCTGCGGCTGAGTCGCTCCGACACGAGCGACGTCGAGAACCTGGGCGGCTGGCTCACGACGGTGGTCGCGCGGGTGTGCCTGAACATGCTGCGCTCGCGCCAGTCGCGCCGCGAGGAGCCGTGGGCCGACCATCTGCCAGAGCCGGTCGCCGGTCACACCGACGGGCTCGACCCCGAGCGCGAGGCAGTGCTGGCCGACTCGGTCGGCGCGGCGCTGCTCGTCGTGCTCGAAACTCTCAATCCCGCCGAGCGGCTCGCGTTCGTGCTGCACGACATGTTCGCGGTGTCGTTCGAGGAGATCGCGACGATCGTGGGGCGCTCGCCCGCGGCCGCCCGGCAGTTGGCCAGCCGTGGCCGCCGCCGGGTGCAGGGTGCCGCGGCCGTGCCGGACGCCGACGTCGCCCGCCAGCGGGAGGTGGTGACCGCGTTCCTGGCCGCCTCGCGCAACGGCGACTTCGCGGCATTGCTCGCCGTGCTGGCGCCCGATGTCGTGCTGCGGTCCGACGACGCGGCCGTGCTGACCGGCGCGACGAGCGAGGTGCTCGGCGCAGCGGCGGTGGCCGACACGTTCGCCGGACGCGCCCGGGCCGCCCGCCCGGCGTTGATCGACGGCAGCGCTGGCCTGGTGTGGCTGCAGGGCGGCCAGCCGAAGGTCGTCTTCGACCTCGTGATCTCGGACGGCAAGATCGTCGAGATCGAGATCATTGCCGATGCGGCCCGGCTCGAGCAGTTCGAACTCGCGTTGCTCGACCACTGACCACTGGGTCGGGGGAGAGCCCGCACCCCGCCAGGTGGGGTTACCTGGCGTAGGCGCCGAGCCGCAGCGCAATCTGCTGCGCCGCTGGCTCGCCCAGGCCCGGGACGGAGGTCATCGCCGTCACGAGCGCGGCGAAGCTGGGCGTGCCGTCGAGCTGAATCTGACCGTCGGTGACGGCCTGCGCGAAGCTGCGCACCACGGCCGCGGCCGACAATGGCAGCGCATCCGAGGCGAGCTCGGAGTCCGCCAGGGTGTCGGCGGAGGGGAACAGATGCGTGAGGCCGGAAGTCAGTCCCGGCACCGGCTGACCGTGTCGCTGCACCAGCTCGCCCATCCAGGTCTGCACCTCGGCCAGGCCGCCGGACTGAGCGAGTACTGCGTGGACGCCGATCTCGAACGGACCCCAGGCGCCGGGCTCGCGGGGGCCTGAGTGTGCCCGCTCAGGGTCGATGTTCGCGTCGACGCCGAACACTTGGCCGATCCGCTCGACGACGTGGATCAAGCCTTCCCAGTACGGCAGGTGCGCGTTGAGGAGCAGATGATCCGCGCCGCCGAGTCGTACCTCGAGAACGCCGGGGGCGCCGTCGAGGCTGATCGTCCGGCGGTAGACGTCGTCGCGTACCGACTCGACCCCCGGGACGGAGCGGGCGGCGAGGAAAGCGAGCATCGCGTCCCAGTCGAACGGCGGCGCGAACGGCAGCCGCATCGTCAGCCCGCCGTCGGTCGCTAGCCGATCGGTTCGGCGGCGACGTCTGCGCAGTTCCTGGGGTGGCGCGCGGAAGACCTCGCGCATGGCGCGGTTGAACTGCCGCACGCTTCCGAAGCCCGACGCGAAGGCCGCCTCGGCGACGGTGACGTCGGTGTCGTCGAGAAGGCGCCGCGCGAAGTGCGCGCGCCGAGATCGCGCCAACTGATCCGGAGTGACGCCGAGGCGGTCGTGGAACTGCCGCCGCAGATGCCGGGACGAGACTGCGAGGCGGCGGCCCAGCTCGGCCTCGGTGCCGTCGTCGAGCACTCCGTTGATGATCAGCTGAACCGCGCGGCAGACCAACTCCGGTGAATCGGCGGCGATCGGCCCGGCGACGCGGTACGGGCGGCAGCGCAGGCAGGCGCGGAAGCCGGCGGCCTCGGCGGCGGCAGCCAGGGTGAACGTACGGACGTTCTCGGCCAACGGCTTTGCGCTGCACCCGGGCCGGCAGTAGATGCCGGTCGTCACCACGGCCGAGTACGTCGTCATGGACGAGAGATTACGAGCGCGGCCCGACAACGACTGGCCGTATTCGGACGTCGACGTCATCGGCCGACGGACCTCGGATCGGCCGCACGGCTTGTCCGGATATGACCAGACCTGGCCGCCCCCTCGCGGCGATATTGGAGTCGCAAACGTAGCGCCGCTCACCGGCGCCTGACCGAAAGGCATCATCCGTGCTCACCAAGGTTTTCCCCATCAAGCTCAAGCCCGGCAAGCAGACCGAGGCCGAGGCCGTCGTCCACGCCTTCGCGCCTGACGGACCGGCCCAGGAGTCAGGCACGCTCTCGTTCCGCGTGTATCGCGACCCGGCCAAGCCCGACTACCTGCTGTTCGTCGAACACTTCGCCGACAAGGCGGCCTACGACGCCCACACCGGCTCGGCGCCCTACCAGGAACTCGTCGCCGGGCAGCTCGCCGACCTTCTCGTCGAGTTCGTGGAGATCGACCACGAGCTCGTCGTGAGCATCTGAGTACCGAGGCCGGTCACGTGGAAACGCACGACTTGCAAGACCGCGCGGTCCGGTTCCGCGCTCTGCACACGGGCGCGGTGCTCGTCCTCCCCAATGCATGGGACGCAGCGTCCGCCGCCGTCATCGCTGCGGCGGGCGCGGCGGCGATCGCCACGACGAGCGCAGGGCTGTCCTGGGCCCTCGGCACGCATGACGCACAGGGTCTCGACCGGGCCGGCTTGGTGGCCGCGACGGCGCGGATCGTGCTGGCCGTAACGGTGCCGGTCACGGCCGACATCGAAGGTGGCTACGGGCCGGACCCGCGTGATGTGGCCGAGACCGTTCGAGCGATCGTCGATGTGGGCGCGGTCGGCATCAATCTCGAAGACGCACCGGGGCCGGCCGGCGACCCGCTGCACTCCGCGGCGGGTCAGGCGCGGCGTATCGCCGCGGCGCGGGCGACCGCCGACACCGCGGGCATCGCCCTGTTCATCAACGCCCGCACCGATGTGTATCTACGCGGCGTCGGTGACCCGGCAGGTCGACTCGCGAAGGTGCAGGAACGGGCCCGCGTGTACGCCGATGCCGGCGCTGACGGGTTGTTCGTCCCCGGCGTCGTCGACGTCGATCTCGTCGCGGAGCTTGCCGCCGGCCCGTTGCCGCTCAACGTGATGGCCGGACCCGGCGCGCCGCCCGTCGCCGAGCTGGCCCGAGCCGGTGCGGCGCGGGTGAGCGTGGGCTCGGCCATCGCGCAGGCCGCGTATCAACTCGGTGCCCGGTCGGCGGCCGAGCTGCTGAAGACGGGAACGTACGAAGCGATGAGCGACGCGCTGGACTACGGCGGGCTCAACGAACTCCTGGCGGCGCCTGCACATTGATGACGGACGGTGGAGGCCGTAGACCGTCGGTCGGTCACGGCCGAGGAGCCGGAGATCGCCTACGAACTCCTTCGGCGCGCACACCCAGCACGGGATATGCGACGGGAGCACCGGTCGCGGGTTCCGCATCTGGTGCGACCGCAGACCCGCACAGGGGTGTTCACGTGAACCGCCGAGCCGAATCACCCGGCGCCCGGAGGTCGGCCGCTCACTCCGGGTGTCGCGCGCAGAACACGAACTCGCGGCCGGGCCGGTCCGGCGCGTCACGGACCTCGTCCGGGACGAATCCATGCGCGACCAGGTCGGCTTCGACCTCGTCCCGCTCGCGGAAGCGCAGCGTCGAGTCGGACGGCAACACCTCCTGGTCGGAGGCGACCACCGACGTCCACCGGAAGCGATCGCGACATGGACGTCCAGGTCGCTGCGGTCAGGATCGCGGTCGTGCGCATGGACGACGGCGCCCAGACTGCTCTGCGGTGACCAGATCGGCCGCAGATCTTGCGTTCCGAGGCTCACTTTCGACGCCGCGGTTCGCGCAAGCATGGTCCAGTGGCCGGAATGCCCGGCCGGTGAGGAGCGAGTCATGGCCACCGCAGCTACGAATTCTTCGGACCCACCGAAGTCCGTCGAAGCGGAACGTCTGCTGCTCGTCCGCTGCGTCGAGATCGCCTTCGAATCGCTTCGTCTGATGCCCGGCGTAGACACCTCCGGCCGCACGCTTGTGTGGTTCGCGGGGCACATCCTGCAGGCGTACCGCAACGACGCGAAGGCGGGCTGATCAGCGTGACCAACACATCGACAACCGACCGGGCCCAATGGGTCCGCACTCTCGACCAGCTCACGCGCGATCACGAAGGCGACCCCGTGGTGATCGAGGTGCTCGACCAGACCTACGGCGACAACGAGCAAGCCGAGCGAGTGCCGTTCGCCTATGCGAATTACGACCCGCGGGACGATGTGGTGGTCATCGCCGTCGGCGGGCGCTCAGGTCGCTACCCCGTTGCCCTGCGACACATGATCTGGCACCCGGTCGAAATCACCACCGCTGGCGACGGGATGCGCGTCGCCGACTCCGGCGGCGTGATCACGGTGGTCGGATTCTTCAGTGCCGACGGACGCCTGTGACGGGTCGGCAGCGTCAGCCGGCCAGCGCATGTAGCGCTCTGCCTCCTTGAGCACGTTCTGCAGATGCAGGCCGTGCTGGACATCCAGAACCGGGGCGGCGCTGCGGTCCAGGGCGTCCACGAACTCGCGTACCGTCTCGGCTCTGGACGACTTGGGCCCACCGGTCGCGTATCTGGGGCTCGCCGACGGCACGCCTGTGTTCGATCGGAATGGCCAGCGCATCGGCGTCGTCGAGCATGTGTTGGCCGACACGGCGCTCGACATCTTCCACGGCGTCATCGTGCACACGCACCCGCTGCCGGGGCGGCACCTGTACGCCGACGCCGATCAGATCGCCGAGCTGCACGAGCGCGGGGTCGTGCTCGCCGTCGACGAGAGTCAGCTGCACGAACCCGACGAGACGTCGGCGCGGACTCAAGACGATGCGCATCCGGAGACGTCGCTGGAGGCGCGCATCCGCCGCGCGTGGGACTGGATCAGGGCGCACACGTAGAGCCCGTTCTTCGTCCGACTGTTCGGGTTGGCCGTCGGCGCCGGTCTCGGCGCGATCATGGGGCTCATCGACAAGGCTGGGATCGACAAGGAGTTCCAGACGCGAGTGCGTGACA
>JAOPVG010000186.1 GCA_025966255.1 Jatrophihabitans sp. | reverse complement strand
GGGACTTCAACTCCGGCGCGATGATCCAGAATATCGTCGACCGGGCGAAGAAGAAGGCCATCAAGTCGGTGCTGGAGACTGCTCAGCCGGGATTGCGGATGACGCACCTGCTCGACTCGATCGTCGATGAGTTCGCCGAGAACGAGGACCTGCCCAACACCACCAACCCCGATGACTGGGCGCGGATCTCGGGCAAGAAGGGCGAGCGAATCGTCTACATCCGCACCCTCGTCTCTGGCGGCAAGGGAGCCGATGCCGGGCGGGCCATCGACACGGTGGGCAACACCGGCCAGTACCTCTGAGGCAAGGCAGTACCTCTGAGCGGCAACGTGGTGGCACACCGCACAGCTTGAGCGCTGCACCCGCTGGCAGGATGGATAGGTGTCGAGCCGCAGCCTGATCCAACCGTGAACGGCTGGCAGGCCGCACTCGTCTTCGTGGCCGGCATCTGGGCCGGGACGATCAACACCGTCGTCGGCTCGGGGACCCTGGTGTCCTTCCCGGTCCTGCTGGGTGTCGGGCTGCCGCCGGTGACGGCCAACGTGTCGAACACGGTCGGGCTCTTCCCCGGATCGTTCGTCGGTGCCTGGGGCTACCGCCGCGAACTCGCCGGCCAGCGCAAGCGGGTGCTGGTGCTCGGCGTCGCGTCCATGATCGGCGCCGTGATCGGGGCCGTCCTGCTCCTCGTACTACCGGGCGGTGCCTTCAAGGCGATCGTGCCGGTGCTGATCATCCTGGCCCTGCTGCTGGTCGTGTTCGGCAAGCAGGTGACGGCCTGGCTGAGTGCCCGGGGACGCGACGCGACCCAGCACGTCACTGCGGGATTGTGGATTCTGGTGTTGGGCGCCGGCATCTACGGCGGCTACTTCGGCGCCGCGCAGGGCGTGCTCCTGATGGGCTTCCTGGGCCTGTTCCTCGCCGAATCGCTGCAGCGGCAGAACGCGCTCAAGAACGTGCTGGCCGGGATCGTCAACTTCGTCGCGGCGATCGTCTTCATTGCCACGACGCACATCGACTGGGCCGCGGCCGGGCTCATTGCCGCCGGCTCGATCATCGGAGGACTGCTCGGGGCGAAGATCGGACGACGGCTCTCGCCGACCGTGCTTCGCGCGACGATCGTGGTGGTCGGTGTCGCCGCGATCGTCAAACTCCTCGCCTGAGGCGCCTCAGCCGATACCCTGCTGACACCTCGCTTCAGGAAGGTGTGCACATGGGTCTGGTCATCGGCATCATCGTCGCCGTCGTCGTGGTCCTCTTGATCCTGTACGTGATCGCGGCCTACAACGGCCTCGTCCGGGCTCGCAACGCCTTCCAGAACGCGTTCGCCCAGATCGACGTCCAACTGCAGCGGCGGTTCGATCTGATCCCGAACCTCGTCGAGACCGCGAAGGCATACATGTCCCACGAGCGGGAGACGCTCGAAGCCGTTACGCAGGCCCGCGGCGCGGCGATGGGTGGACTCAGCGCGGCCCAGGCCAGTCCGGGCGATCCGGTGGCAATGCAGAAGCTCGCGTCCACACAGGGTGCCCTGGCCAGCGCCCTGGGCCGCTTCACCGCCGTCGCAGAGGCCTACCCGGACCTCAAGGCCAATCAGAACATGATGCAGCTGACCGAGGAACTCACGTCTACCGAGAACAAGGTCGCGTTCTCCAGACAGGCCTTCAACGATTCGGTCATGGGCTACAACAACCGCCGTCAGGCGTTCCCGGGTTCAGCCATCGCCGGCATGTTCCACTTCGGGCCCGCGGCGCAGTGGGAGATCGCGCCGGACCACCCCGAGACCCGGGACGCGCCGAAGGTCCAGTTCTGACGCTGCAATCGTGAACTTCTTCGAACGGCAGCGCGCGGCCCGCGGCAGCACGGTCAAGCTCGTCGTCCTGTTCATCCTCGCGGTCGCGTCGATCGTCGCCGGGGTGGACCTCGTCGTCGTCATCCTCGAGCGGAACGCCCCGGCCTCGACGATCACCAGCGCCGTGATCGCCGCCAGTGTCTTCACGCTGCTGGTCATCGCCGGAGGAACGGCCACCAAGATGATCGCGTTGCGCGCCGGCGGCGCGGCCGTCGCCCAGTCCGTGGGCGCGGTGGCCGTCGATCCCAGCACCACCGATCCGCGCCTTCGCCGCTTCGCCAACGTCGTCGAGGAGATGTCGATCGCATCCGGCGTGCCGATGCCACGCCTGTTCGTGCTGGAGCAGGAGCCGGGGATCAATGCTTTCGCCGCCGGTTACAGCCCGGCCGACGCCGCTATCACCGTCACCTCCGGCGCGCTGGACACCCTGAACCGCGACGAGCTGCAGGGCGTGATCGGGCACGAGTTCAGCCACGTCCTCAACGGCGACATGCGGATCAACGTGCGGCTGATCGGGCTGCTCAACGGCATCCTGCTGCTCGGGCTGATCGGCCTGCGCTTCCTGCAGTTCGGCGGGGGACGCGACTCCCGCAAGGGCAACCCGCTGCTGTTCGTGGCGATCGCGTTGATCGTGCTCGGCTTCGTCGGCCAGTTCTTCGCCGGCTTGATCAAGGCCGCGGTGAGCCGGCAGCGGGAGTGGCTGGCCGACGCGTCGTCCGTGCAGTTCACCCGCCAGACCACCGGACTCGTCGGTGCCTTGAAGAAGATCGCGG
Organism: Jatrophihabitans sp.; assembly: GCA_025966255.1. Lineage (GTDB taxonomy): Bacteria > Actinomycetota > Actinomycetes > Mycobacteriales > Jatrophihabitantaceae > Jatrophihabitans. Next base: position 13,860 of record JAOPVG010000186.1, on the reverse strand, counting down.
GCCTGCCGGACGGATCGGTGCTGACCGACGCGCACGGCGAGAAGCAGATCAACCACATGCTCTTCGGCGAGGGCAAGCGCCGGATCTCCCAGCTCTACGCCACGCACCCGCCGCTGGCGGAGCGGATCGCGGCCCTCGATCCGACCTTCCGGCCGGACGAGCTGGAGCGCCTCCAGCAGGAGTGGGCGCAGCAGCCCCCCGACGGTCTGGCCGAGGACCTGTCGCTGGGCCTGACCGGCGGACGAACCGGCGGACGGCCCAGTGGGGCAGCGGCGCGGCCGCCCCGACCGGCCCCCGCTCCCTCGGCGGCTTCGACGGTGCGGCTCGAGCCCACCGCGGTGAGCCAGCGGGTCGGCACGATCACGTCCGACGACCTGTCCCGCGGAGCGCGGCTCAACAGCCAGATCCCCGACGAGTTCCGCACGCTCGCCAGCCAGGTCAGCACCTCCGTCCCGCTCGTCGTCGCCATGCTGCTCGACCCGCGCCCGGAGCTACGGCCGAGGCAGTTGCAGATCATCAGCGCGCGGCTCGGCCGGCTGACGGCCGACGCGGCGGCGGACCTGGCCCCCCAGCTGAGCCGGCTCGCTGCGGTACTGCGCCTGCCGTTGGCCGAGATCGCGGCCCCCCAGCTCGCGGCCCGTCCGGCCAAGCAGCGCGAGGCGCTCGTCAAGGCGCTCGACGAGCTGGCCCGGGTCGACGGCGAGATCACCGTGTTCGAGTACTGCGTGACCCGCGTCATCGGCACGTACCTCGCGGATGCCGCCAACCCGGCTCGGCGCTCGAAGGCCGGCCGCGTGAGCACGTCGGCCGTGCGTGATGCGGCGCTCTCGCTGCTCGCCGCCCTGGCCGCCGCGGGCAACCCGAACCCGGCCGCGGCCGAACACGCCTTCGCCGCCGCAGTGGCGCGACTCCTGCCGGGCGAGCAGGTGCCCTTCGTCCCGCCCGGCGACCCGTGGCGCACCCTCGACGCCGGCTGGGACGCGCTCAACACCCTCGATCCGCGCAACAAGCAGGTGCTGGTCGAGGCACTTGTGACGGCTGTCTCGGATGACGGTGTGCTCACCGCCGAGGAGGCGGAGCTGTTGCGGGCGGCGTGCGCGATCTTGCACTGCCCGCTGCCCCCGCTCGTCGCCTGAGGCCGCGGCGACAGGTGTCTTCGGTTCTGTATTACAGCTGTAGTACAGAATCAGAACGACCTTGCCCTGCGCCGCGCGTAGATCTCGAAACGGCCCGGAAGAGGACGCTGCGCGACCTGCGCCGTAGCCTGGGGTCGTGACGGTTAGACGCGTGATGGGCACCGAGGTCGAGTACGGTGTCAGCCTGCCCGGCCAGCCCGCTGCGAACGCCATGCTGCTCTCGGCCCAGGTGGTGAACGCCTACGCGAGCACGTTGCCGGCGGGCCGGTCCCGCCGCGCCAGCTGGGACTTCGAGGAGGAATCGCCGCTGCGTGACGCCCGCGGATTCGATCTCGGCGGCGGCAGCGGCACGGTGGCGCAGGAGTTCATCGACGCCGAAGAGGACGCCGGGATGGCCAATGTCATCCTGCCCAACGGCGCCCGCCTGTACGTCGACCATGCGCACCCCGAGTACTCCAGCCCCGAGGTGACGAATCCGCTCGACGTCGTGCGGTGGGACAAGGCCGGCGAGCTGGTGATGCTGGAGGCCATCCGCCGCCTCCCGACGATGCCCGGCGTCAACCCGGTGATCAACCTCTACAAGAACAACACCGACAACAAGGGCGCGTCGTACGGCGCGCACGAGAACTACCTGTGCCGACGGGACACCCCGTTCGCGTCACTGGTGCGTCACCTCGTGCCGTTCTTCGTCACCCGACAGGTCATCTGCGGCGCCGGCCGCGTCGGTCTCGGCCAGGACGGGCGCACCGCCGGTTTCCAGATCTCGCAGCGCGCCGACTTCTTCGAGGTGGAGGTCGGGCTGGAGACCACGCTGAAGCGTCCGATCGTCAACACCCGCGACGAGCCGCACGCCGACGCCGACCGATATCGGCGTCTGCACGTGATCATCGGCGACGCGAACATGTCCGAGATCTCCACCTACCTCAAGGTGGGCACCGCGGCGCTCGTCCTGGCCATGATCGAGGACAATTTCCTCGCCGACGACCTCGCCATCGCCCAGCCCGTCCGCGAACTGCACGAGGTGTCGCACGACCCGTCCCTGCGTCACGCCATCCAGCTCACCGACGGACGCTCGATCACCGCGCTCGACCTGCAGGGCGAGTACCTAGACCGCGCCCGAAAGTTCGTCGACGACCGCATGGGCGACGACGCCGACGACCAGACCCGCGACGTGCTCGACCGCTGGGAGTCGGTGCTGGCGCGGCTCGGCAGCGATGCGATGCAACTGGCCAACGAGCTCGACTGGGTGGCGAAGCTCCGGCTGCTCGAGGGCTACCGCGACCGCGACAATCTGGAGTGGGACTCGTCCCGTCTGCAGTTGGTCGATCTGCAATACGCCGACGTGCGGCCGGAGAAGGGCCTGTACAACCGGCTGGTCTCCCGCGGCGCGTTCCAGACGCTGCTCAGCCCCGGTGCCGCCAGTACAGCGGTGAACGCACCGCCCGAGGACACCCGCGCCTACTTCCGCGGTGAGTGCCTGCGCCGCTACGGAGCCTCGGTGGCGGCCGCGTCGTGGGACTCGGTGATCTTCGATGTCGGACGCGAGTCGCTCGTCCGGGTGCCGATGCTGGAACCGCAGCGCGGCACCAAGGCACACGTCGGTGACCTGTTGGACCGCTGCAAGACAGCGAGCGCGCTCATCGAGGCTCTTAACGCCGCTCGCTGAGCCCGTTGCTGATCAGCCGATCCACGACTCCGGAATGTCGCGGGTCTTGCGCGCGATCACGGCGTCGTACTCCAGTGGCTCACCGCTCACCGCGAGCCGGTGGTGGTACCGCACGTGGGACGCATCTACGAGCACGCCCTCGGCGATCATCCGATCCAGCAACCGGGAGAACGCGCTGGGCTCGTCGACGTACCGGTCGCGCAGGTTGAAGGCGCACCAACCGGAGCTGACCACGTAGTTGAACGCCGCGGCGAACGCGGCCGGCGGGACGTCGTCGAAACCCAAGGCGGCGACGCAGGTGAGGCAGTTCAGCTGCGCCTCGACGATGCTGTCGTGCTGTTCGACATCGAGGGCGGTCACGTCGCCGGCGATGTAGTCGCCATAGAGCCCAGGTCGGTCACGCATGGCGGCCGCGCGGGCCTCGGGGAGCAGGTCGACACCGACTATGGTGGTGACGCCCTTCGCGGCGAGCGCCTCGGCGACCATCCCGTTTCCGGCACCGAAGTCCAGCACGCGCACCGAGGCCATGTCCTGCCCGGCAGCGTCCACTGCGTCGGCGAGCAGGCCGGCGACGACGTCGGGTGAGGTGCATTCCAGCATGTCGGCGAACAACTTCTCGTACATGCCCGGGATCTTGTAGATCTCCGCGTAGTCGTGGAACCGGATCCGGCGCGACTCACCGTCGACCACGATGTGGCAGTACTCCTCGTTCTGGTCCAGATCGCCGTCGGAACGGGGGAGCGTTATGGATAGGGGCGGGTGCGTCGAGTTGGTACCGGTGATGACGTCTCCTTCGCGCGCCGTTAAGCGCTTCTGTATTCAGACGTTAGTATTCCTTACCAGTCAAGGTACGCGGGCCCCGAGGTAAGCACCCAGGCGTTGCCCTTGTCGGATCAGAGAGTGGCGGCGTTGCGCTGCCCGAGCAGCAGCCCGATCGTGAGCTCCAAGCGCTGGGCGACGTCGGTCGCCGACGCGCGGCGGGTCACCCAGGCCACGAGGTTCGACAGCCATACATCGCTGATGACGCGGGCGATCGCCAGCTGCTCCTCGTTCGGCTCGTCCTCGGTCAGCGCCCGGGCGAACATACGGTCCATGAGCAGGCCGACGTGATCGACCTCGGCCGCGGCCGAGGCGTCAGCGAACATGAACGCGCGGGTCATCGCTTCGGTCAGCTGCGGGTCGCGCTGCAGGCCCTTGGTGATACGGGCGAGGATGAACATCAGGCGCTCGTACGGGCTGTCCCCGGGAATCGTCACGCGCTCGGTGCGCTCACGAACGCGCTCCAGCTCGCGGGCGAGCGCGGACACGAGCAGATGGATCTTGGACGGGAAGTAGCGGTACAGAGTGCCCAGTGCGACGTCGGCGCGTTCGGCGACGGCCCGCATCTGGACCGCGTCGTAGCCGCCCTTCGAGGCGAGAGCGAGGGTGGCATCGAGGATTCGCTTGCGGCGGTCGCGTTGCGCGGACGAGCCCAATTCATCGGCCGTCGGTGCCGCGTTGGCTCCGCGGGCGCGGGGTGAGGCGGTCATGGTCGTTTCCTCGCCGTCGTCTCGGTACAGAATTGACCCTAGCACCGGCAATAGTCATAGGAACATGTTTCAGATTCGTGTCAGCTTCGCTTTGTGCCACAGTATTCTCGCGAGATAGAACGCGTTCTACTATTGGCGCCGGAAGAGTGTGCCGAACCAGGAGCTGCCGTGCCCATCGCGATGACCGAGAACCAGCGGGCCCTCGCGGATTCCGTGCGCTCGTGGGCGGCGCGGGCCAAGCCGGTCGAGGCGTCCCGGGCCCTGGAGTCCGACGCCGACCGTTGGCGGGGCCTGTGGCCGGAGTTCGCAGCTCTGGGCGTGCTCGCGAGCGCGCTACCGGAGGCCGCAGGAGGCGGGGGCGGGTCGGTCGGTGACCTGGCCGTCGCCTTGGAGCAGGCCGCCGATGCACTCGTGCCGGGGCCGGTGCTGCCGACGGCGCTCGTGGGCCTCGTCCTGGCCGAGCACGCGGGCGACCCGGAGATCCTGTCGAGGCTGGCGGCCGGTGAGCTCACGGCCGGGATCGCAACCGCGGGCTCCGATGTACGGGCCGAATCCGCGGCGAGCGGCGGGGTGCTTCTGTGCGGGACGGCGCGCCCGGTCCTCGGAACGGGGATCCTGCTCCTGGCCGCTCGGACGTCCGCCGGCGAGGACGTGTGGTGCGTCGTCGACCCGGACGCGGCCGGCGTGAAGCTGCTCGACCTGCCGGCCGGTGACTTCTCGCGCACCGTCGGTGAGGCGCACCTCGACGGCGCCGCGGCGAGCGTCCTGGCCGGCCTGACCACGCAGCGCGTGCACGATCTGATGGCCACGCTGGCTGCGGCCGAGGCCGCCGGCGTCGCGGCGTGGTGCCTGCGGACGGCGGTCGAGTACGCGAAGGTGCGCGAGCAGTTCGGCCACCCCATCGGCAGCTTTCAGGCGATCAAACACCTCTGCGCCGAGATGCTGTGCCGGGCCGAGGTCGCGGCCGCAGTGGCCTGGGACGCCGCCGGTTGCGTCACCCACCCGACGCAGCACCCGATGGCGGCCGCGGTGGCGGCATCAGTCGCGCTCGACGCGGCCGTCGACAACGCCAAGGACTGCATCCAGGTGCTCGGCGGGATCGGCTTCACCTGGGAGCACGACGCGCACCTGTACCTGCGCCGGGCGATCGCTCTGCGACACCTCGTCGGCGGCGCTGCGCCGTGGCGGCGCCGGGTGGCCGAGCTGACGCTGGCGGGGGAGCGGCGGGTGCTGCACGTCGAACTCGGCGCCGATGTCGACCGCGCCGGAGTGCGGGCGCAGGCCGAGGCGATCGCGGCGATCTCCGACGACGACGCCCGGCGCCGCGCGCTGGCCGACTCCGGTTACCTCATGCCGCACTGGCCGCGCCCATACGGCCTAGACGCCGCGCCGCAACTGCAACTGCTCATCGACGAGGAACTGCACCGCGCCGGCGTCGCGCGGCCGGATCTGGTGATCGCCGGCTGGGCCGTGCCGACCATCCTGCGACACGGTTCACCCGGCCAGATCGGGCGGTTCGTCGGGCCGACGCTGCACGGCGAGATCACGTGGTGCCAGCTGTTCAGCGAGCCCGGCGCCGGCTCCGACCTCGCCGCCTTGGGGACCCGGGCCGAGCGCGTCGACGGTGGCTGGCAGCTGACCGGGCAGAAGGTCTGGACGTCGCTGGCCGACCGGGCCGACTGGGGCATCTGCCTGGCCCGGACCGACCCCGAGGCGCCCAAGCATCGCGGCATCACCTACTTCCTCGTCGACATGCGCGGCGCCGGGCTCGACATCCGTCCGCTCCGCGAGATCACCGGCGACCCCGCTTTCAACGAGGTCTTCCTGGACGCAGTGTTCGTTCCGGACGACCTGGTCGTCGGCGAGATCAACGGTGGGTGGCCGCTCGCCCGAACCACGCTGACGCACGAGCGGGTCGCGATGGGCGGTGGATCCAGCATCGGCGACGTCGTCGAGCGGCTCGTGCACCAGGCCGCCGAATTGGGCCGCACCGATGACGCGGCGCTCATCGAACGGCTCGGGGCACTGATCGGCGAGGGGCTGGCCGGATCACTGCTCGACCTGCGCACCACGCTGCGCCGGATCGAGGGTCACGACGACGGCGCCGGCGCGAGCGTGCGCAAGCTGATCGGAGTGCGGCATCGGCAGTCGGTGGCCGAAGCGGCGCTGGACCTGCTCGGGCCGGACGGGCTGATCGCGGGCGAGGCGCTGGAGAACTTCTTGCTCACCCGCTGCCTGACCATCGCCGGCGGCACGTCCCAGGTACTGCTGACGCTGGCTGCGGAGCGCATCCTCGGCCTGCCCCGCAGCTAGGCCGTCGTGGTTCGCGAGGCGCGGGTCGCGTAGGTCCACTCGAGGAAGCGGGCCACCCCGCGGACGACGCCGGTGCTGCGAAACGAGGTGAAGATGTCGAACGCATGCTGGGCTCCGGCAATCTCCGCGTACGCGACCGGGTTCTTCGCCACTTCCTGCAGTCGACGGACGAAGTTGCGCGCCTCGGCCACGGGAACGAGCGTGTCGTTGCTGCCGTGCACGACGAGGAACGGCGGCGCGTCGGCGGTGATCCGCGCGAGCGGCGAGGCGGCGCGGTAGTCGTCGGGATACGTGGCGTCCGGCGCCATCACGTACGGACGCAGCAGCGAGTCGAGCCGCTGCTTGGTGAACTTCGCGCCGCTCTCGTCGGTGAAGTCGTAGACGCCGTAGTGCGGCACGCAGGCCTGCACGGAGGTGTCGACGTCCTCGAAGCCGGGCTGCAATGACTTGTCGTTGCCGGTCAGACCCAGCATCGCGGCCAGATGCCCGCCGGCCGAGCCCCCGGTGACTGCGACGAAGCACGGATCGGCGCCGTACTCCTGGCTGTTTTCGCGGATCCACTGCATTGCGCGCTTGAGCGCGATCAGGTGCTCGGGCCAGCGCGCCTTCGGCGACAACGGATAGTTCACCGCGACGCCCACCCAGCCGCGCGCGGCCATGTGCAGCATCAGCGGCACACCCTGCTGGTCCTTGTTGCCCATCACCCAGCCGCCACCGTGCACCTGCAACAGCACCGGCGCATCCGACGGAGTGCCGCGGTGGTGGTAGACGTCCATCGCGAAGCGACGTCCGCCCGGTGCGTAGGACAGGTGCCGTTTGCGCACGACATCGACGTTTCGGAAGCGGAACGGCAGGGCCAGCGAGGTCCACGGCGCGAGGTCGTCATCAGGCATCGGCGCCCGCTCGATGACGTCGCGATAGTCCGAGCCGAGGGCCTGGACCAACGCGTCCTCGACCTCGACGGCGGCCCGCCGGCCGCCGGCCGTCATCGCGGCGTAGGCGGCAAGGTTGGCCGCCGCCGCGGCCACCGCCGCGACGTCCCGACGCGACCGGATGCCGCGCCGCGCGACGTGGGTCACGGTGTCGACTGCCGTGACGGCGGCCAGGTGCGGCGCGAGTTCGGAGGTGAGCCAACCGCTGAAGAAGACCGGCACCGACACCGGCCCACCCGGGATCGGGCGCAGCGCGTTGGCTGCGAAGCCGAGCTGGGCCAGCTGGCGGGTGAGGAACCAGTCGCTCATGCATCGCATCCTAGGCCGAAATTAGAACATGTTCTATCATTCCAAAGGTGGACCGACTGAGTGGGCTCGACGCCAGCTTCCTGTACTTCGAAAGCAGCACTGGCCTCATGCACGTGTGCGGTTTGCTCACCCTTGATCAGTCCACGATGGCCGCCGACTACGACTTCGAAACCATCCGGGAGTCACTTCGCCAGCGCATCGGCGGCAACCCGTCGTTCCGGCGCAAGCTGTACAACCCCAGGTTCAACCTCGACCACCCGATCTGGATCGATGACGACCACTTCGACATCGAGCACCACGTCCGGCGCAGCAGCGTCCCAGCGCCCGGCGGTCGGGAGGAGCTCGCCGCTCTCTGCGGTGACATCGCCGGCCAGCCCCTCGATCGCGATCGACCGCTGTGGGAGATGTGGGTGATCGAAGGTCTCCAGGACGGCTCCATCGCGGTCATGACGAAGATGCATCACGCCACCGTCGACGGCGTCTCCGGCGCGAGCCTCGTCTCGGAACTGTGCAGCGTCGAGGCCGACGCGCCGCCAATGACCGCGGACGCGCCCACACCGCCGGCGCCGAAACGACCGAGCGATGCGCGCATCGTCGCCGACGGCGCGCTGCGTCTCGCGAAGCGTCCGCTCAAATTCGCCAAGCTGCTGCCGCCCACCGTCGGCGTCCTGCCGGAGTGGATCGGCCGGGCCCGCAGCGGTCGAGCGATGGCGGCTCCGTTCACGGCGCCACGCACGTCGTTCAACGCCACGATCACCGGCCACCGCAGTGTCGCCTTCACCCGGATGGACCTCGCTGACGTCAAGGCGGTCAAGAACGCGTTCGGCAGCACGGTCAACGACGTCGTCCTGACGATGTGCTCGGGCGCGCTGCGCAAGTACCTGGCCGACCGCGACGAACTGCCGGACAGCTCGCTGGTGGCCATGGTGCCGGTCTCCGTGCACGGCAAGTCCGAGGCACCGGGCACCAACAAGGTCTCCGGCATGTTCGCCTCCCTCGCCAGCGACATCGAGGACCCGGTTGAGCGGCTCGCGGCCATCGCCGCGCAGAACCGCGTGGCCAAGGAACACCACAACACGCTGAGCGCGTCCCTGCTGCAGGACTGGGCGCAGTTCGCCGCTCCGAACACGTTCGGGCTGGCGGTGCGGGTCTACTCCAAGCTGCGGCTGGCCGAGCGCCATCCGGTGATCCACAACCTCGTCATCTCAAACGTGCCCGGCCCGCCGATGCCGATCTACTTCATGGGCGCGCGCATCACCGGCTTCTACCCGTTCGGGCCGGTGTTCCACGGCGCCGGCCTCAACGTCACCGTGCTGTCCAACGACGGGCATCTCGATGTCGGGCTGATCGCCTGCCGCGAGCTCGCGCCGCACCTGTGGGAGCTCGCCGACGACCTGCCGATCGCGCTGGCCGAGTTGGTCAGCGCCGCGCGGGAGGCGACTGGGCCAACCGCGCGGGCCCGGAAGCGCACGCAGCCAGCCGGGCGGGCCTGAGCCCCACGATCTTGGCTTGCCGAACCAGCTGCGCGTCCCCGATACTAGAACACGTTCTATCCAGAGCGAGGAGCAGGGCGTGGACTTCAGCCTCGACGAGACGCAGCGGGCCGTGGCCGGTCTCGCCGCCAGTGTGCTGCGCGGCGATCCCGACAACAGCCGGACCGTTGCGGCGCTGACGGCCGAACCGGGCTACGACGAGACGCTCTGGAAGGCGATGGCGCAGGCCGGGCTGCTCGCGCTCGGCCTGCCCGAGGATCTCGGCGGTGACGGGTTCGGTCCGATCGAGATCGGCGTGGTGCTCACCGAGGTCGGGCGCCAGACTCTGCCCCTGCCGGCGCTCGCGACGCTGGCGCTGGGCGTGCTTCCCATTGTCCGCTTCGGGACGACCGAGCAACGGCGCGCGGTGCTGCCTGAGGTTGCCGACGGACGGCTGCTCACGGCCGCGCTGCGCGACGCCACCGGTGCGCCCGTGCACTCGACCGCCGACTCGGAGGGCCTCACCCTCACTGGATCGCGCGTCGGCGTGCCGTACGCGGCGCACGCCCACCGCGTGCTCGTTCCCACCGACGCAGGCACGGCGCTGGTCGACCCGCAGCTCGACGGCGTCACGCTGCGGCGCACCCCGACGTCGACGGGTGCGGCGGAGTACAGCATGCACCTCGACCACGTCCGGGTCGCGAACGCCGACGTGCTCACCGCCGGGCCCGCGGAACTCGACCGGTACGCGGTGTGTGGTGCCGCCGCCGTTGCCGACGGCGTGATCGCCGCTGCGCTGCAGCTCACTGCCGATCACCTGCGCACCCGCGAGCAGTTCGGCCGTCCGCTCGCCACGTTCCAAGCGGTGGCGCAGCAAGTTGCCGACATCTATGTCATCGCCCGTACGGTGCACCTGGCGGCGGCCTCGGCGGCCTGGCGGCTCGGCTCCGCGCTGGACGCCGACGAGGATCTCGCCGTCGCCGCGTATTGGCTCGCGGCCGAACTGCCCAAGGCACTGCAGGTGTGTCACCACCTGCACGGGGGGCTGGGCGTAGACATCACTTATCCGCTGCACCGCTACTACTCGCAGGCGAAGGATCTCGCCCGCTTCGTCGGCGGCGCGGCCCACCGGCTCGACGCGCTGGGGGCACGATGAACCACCCCGTGACATCGCTTCGCAAGGAGCGCTCGACGATCTCCCGGGAGTCCCGGTGCAGCTCGAACTGACCGACGAGCAGACCGCACTGCAGAAGACGCTGCGCGCCTACTTCGCCGAACTCGTCACACCGGACGAGGCGCGCTCGATGCTCACCCAGCGGCACGGCGACCTGTACCGCGAGGTCGTGAAGCGGATGGGCCGCGACGGCTGGCTCGGCGTCGGCTGGCCGACGGAATACGGCGGGCACGGGTTCGGCGAGGTCGAGCAGCAGATCTTCGTCAACGAGGCGTCGCGGCGCGACATCCCGTTGCCGTACGTGACGCTGCAGACGGTGGGGCCGGTGCTGCAGGCGCACGGCACGCAGGAGCAGAAGGACTTCTTCCTGCCCAAGATCCTGGCCGGCGACCTGCATTTCGCGATCGGCTACACCGAGCCGGAGGCCGGCACCGATCTCGCGTCGCTGCGCACCTCGGCCGTACGCGACGGCGACCACTACGTCGTCAACGGGCAGAAGGTCTTCACCACCGGCGGGCATGACGCCGACTACGTCTGGCTGGCCTGCCGCACCAACCCGTCCGCGCCGAAGCAAATGGTCATCTCGCTCCTCATCGTCGACACGACCGACCCGGTATTCTCGTGGACGCCGTCGCTCACTGCCGACGGCGCGCACCACACCAACACGACCTACTACTCCGACGTGCGCGTCCCGGTGGACATGCTCGTCGGGCACGAGAACGAGGGCTGGCGATTGATCACCAGCCAGCTCAATCACGAGCGGGTGATGCTCGGCCCGGCCGGCCGTCTCGCCGGTCTGTACGAACGGGTTCACACCTGGGCGTCCCGGCCGCGGCCCGACGGCAACGCGCCGATCGAGCAGCCCGACGTGCGCCGCGCCCTGGCCGAGACGCGGGCCACCACGCGGATCAACGAACTGCTCAACTGGCAGGTGGCCTCGCGTGACGCCGGTGAGGTCGATGTCGCTGACGCGTCGGCCACCAAGGTGTTCTCCTCGGAGCGAGCGCAGCACGTCTATCGATTGCTCGAAGAGGTGGTCGGCCAGCACGGCGATCCGGCCGACCCTGCGACCGCTGAGCTGATGCACTGGCTCGACGTGCAGGCCAAGCGCAGCCTGGTGATCACGTTCGGCGGCGGCGTCAACGAGGTGCAGCGCGAGCTGATCGCGCAGTTCGGCCTGAAGCTGCCGCGAGTGCCTCGATGAACGCCCCGGCGCCGTATCCGAACGTCACCGAAACGATCCTGGGGGCGGCCGAGCGGGTAAAGGCAGCGGGTGAGTGCGCGCCTCGCCCCGGGCGCGATCCCGTCAACCAACCGATGATCAACAACTGGGTCGAGGCGCTCGGGGACGACAACCCGATCTACGTCTCGGCCGAGGCGGCCAAGGAAGCCGGCCACGACGGTCTCGTCGCGCCACCGGCGATGGTCCAGGTGTGGACGATGGGCGGCCTGCACGGGCAGCGGACGTCCGACGATCCGCTCGGGCTGATGATGGGCGTCCTCGACGAGGCCGGCTTCACCTCGGTCGTGGCCACGAACTGCGAGCAGACCTACCACCGCTACGTGCGGCCCGGCGAGGAGCTCGCGGTCGGCACGCGGCTCGATGATGTCGTCGGGCCGAAGCAGACCGCGCTCGGCGAGGGCTGGTTCGTGACCACGCGCAACACCTGGTACTCGGGCGACGAGCCGGTGGCGGAGATGCTGTTCCGGGTGCTGAAGTTCAAGCCGGCTGCGCCGAAGGCGGACACCGCGGAGGTGCTGCGGCCGACGATCAGCGTCGATACCGCGCTCTTCTGGGAAGGGACGGCGGCGGGGGAGCTGCGCATCCAACACTGCCCGGCGTGCGGCACGCTGCGCCATCCGCCCGGACCGATGTGCGTGGCCTGCGGGGACGACAAGCCCGACTACGTCGTGGCCTCGGGCCGCGGCACCGTGTTCAGCTACGTGGTGCACCACCATCCGAAGGTGCCGGGCAAGACGCTGCCGTTCGTCGTGGCGCTCGTCGAGCTCGAAGAGGGCGTGCGCATGCTCGGCGAGCTCATCGCGGTGGATCCGGAGAGGGTCACCGTGGGTCTGCCCGTGAGCCTCGCGCTCACCAAGATCGACGAAGAGCTGACCCTGCCCTGCTGGAGGCCGGCCGGATGACCGCTGTCGGCACGCAGTTGCCCGAGTTGTTGATCGAAGCCACGCCGACGTTTGTCGTCTCGACGGCTCTCGCCACGCGCGATTTCCAGGACGTGCACCATGACCGCGACAAGGCGATCGCGCGCGGCAGCAGGGACATCTTCGTCAACATCCTCACCGACACCGGACTCGTGCAGCGCTACGTCACCGACTGGGCCGGTCCGGCTGCGCGCGTGCACGCCATCTCGATCCGGCTGGGGGTGCCCTGCTACGCCTACGACACGCTCGTCTTCAGCGGGTCAGTGACCGAGGTCGACGGCGACGAGCTGACCGTGCAGGTCACCGGCCGGGGCCAGCTCGGCGACCACGTCGTCGGCACCGTCCGCGTCTCCGGGGTGACGGCGTGAGCGACGCTTGCGGAGCGAGTCGGAGGCCTTGCGTCTTCGCAGACCCGAACCGAGGGCGGGCATGAGCGGCCTTGCCGGCCAGGCCGCGATCGCCGGCATCGGCGCCACCGAATTCTCGAAGGACTCCGGCCGCTCCGAGCTACGCCTGGCCGCCGAGGCCGTGCGGGCCGCGCTGGCCGACGCGGGCCTGGAACCCAGCGATGTCGACGGCCTCACCTCGTTCACGCAGGACACCAACACCGAGGCTGCTGTCGCTCGCGAGGTCGGCATCCCATCGCTGTCGTTCTTCAGCCGGATTCACTACGGCGGCGGCGCCGCGTGCGCCACCGTCCAGCAAGCCGCCATGGCCGTTGCGACCGGAGTGGCCGACGTCGTCGTCTGCTACCGCGCGTTCAACGAACGTTCGGGGCAGCGGTTCGGTCAGGTGATGACGGGTCTCGCCGGCGCGCCGACATCGTCCGGTGTGGACGCGAGTTGGTCGTACCCGATGGGCCTCAGCACGCCGGCGGGGTGGGTGGCCATGGTGGCCCGCCGCTACATGCACGAGTACGGCGCGACGAGCGAGGACTTCGGCCGCGTCGCGGTGGCCGATCGCAAGCACGCAGCCACCAACCCGAACGCCTGGTTCTACGGCAAACCGATCACGCTCGAGGATCACCAGGCCTCGCGCATGGTGGTCGATCCGCTGCACCTGCTGGACTGTTGCCAGGAGAGCGACGGCGGTGTCGCGATCGTCGTCACGTCGCCCGAACGGGCGCGCGATCTGGCCCACCCGCCGGTAGTCATCGAGGCGGCCGC
>JAOPVG010000173.1 GCA_025966255.1 Jatrophihabitans sp. | reverse complement strand
CGCCGGGTGACAGCAGGTGAAGATCAGCCGGAGGCGCTCGTCGTCGATGGCACTGACGGCGTCGAGAGGCTCCCGCGGCTCGTCGTTGTACAACAGCTGAGCCTCCGTCTGCTTGTCGTCGCGCTTGTTCTCGCGCCGGATCCGGTCGATGGCCTTGCGGTTGGCGGTGGTGGTCAGCCAGGCGCCGGGGTTGGGGGGTACGCCGTCGGCCGGCCACCGGTGGACGGCGGTCGCGAACGCCTCGGCCGCCGCCTCCTCGGCAATGTCGAGGTCACCGAAACGCCGGGTCAGGGAGGCGACCACCCGGGCCCACTCCTCGTGGTGGGCCTGGGTGATCGCCTCCCGCACGTCGGCCCTGTTCACAGGAACGGCCGCACCTCGATCTTCCGATCGCAGATCTTCGACGCCTCGGTAGCGAGCTTGAGCGCCACATCCAGATCGGGGGCCTCCCACACCCAAACGCCGGCAAGGTACTCCTTCGACTCCACGAACGGCCCGTCGCTGAACACCGCCTGCTCGCCCCGGTTGTCGATGACCGTGGCCGCGGTGGTGTCTGCGAGTCCGCCCGCGAAAACCCAGTAGCCCTCGGCGATCAGTCGTTCGTTGAACGCGCTGATGGCAGGCTGGCGGTCCGTGCTGCCGGGATTGCTCCTGTCATCGATCACGGAAATTAGATACTGCATCTCGCATCGTCTCCTGTGCTTGGGGCCGTCGTCGTGGATGGCCAATGAGCAGATTCATCTCGTCGACGAAGTCGTTCTCGAGTAACCACCAGGTCAGTCGCGAGGTCGTCGGACAGGACGGTCGTGTCGGCCCGGCGCGGTTCGGTGAGCGTGTTCGATGCGACGTACTTCGGCGTTGTGTTCAAGGCACCGACGATGGGGCATGTTGATCGTCAGTCTCATGATCGCAGTCTCCTTCTCCTTCGGGGCGCTCCTCGTGGGCGGCCGCTCCCCCCTTCTACGAACGCCTCGGCCCGATCCGACACCGCCTCCCGGATTTTTCGAGGACTTTCTCCATGGCATCGATCGACGCCGCTCCCGAACTATTGAGCCCGAGGCATGTCGAATTCGCCGCGCTGTGTTCGACGTATAGGTGAGCCCCCGCGAGTGGGACCGCGACGATGGAGATGAGCGCCATGCCGAAGACAGTGCAGATCAGAATGACCGGCGCCGGCTTCGAGGTCACGAGCGGCGACCAGACGCACCGGTTCTCACATCTCGGCGATGCCGTCGCCTTCGCCCAGGAGCGGCTCGCTCGCGCGCAGCAGATACGCGAGATGTCCGCCCTGATTGACTGACCGGCCGGTCCAGGATTCCGGGCTTCTTGGTTCCGCGGCCGGTTCGCACGGTCTGCGAACCGGTGTCCGAGCAGCGATTGGCCAGGTGCCACACTCCGAGGATGACGAGCACGCTCACCACCGCGCTCGTGGGTGACGCTCCGGCCGACCCGGACGAGCTGTATGCGTCCTTCACCGCCTGGGTCGTCCAGCAGGGCCTCGTCCTCTACCCGGCCCAGGACGAAGCGATCCTCGAGCTCGTCACCGGCAACAACGTCGTGCTGGCCACGCCGACCGGATCCGGGAAATCGCTGGTCGCCGTCGCGGCCCACTACTTCGCGCTGGCCGCCGGTGTCCGCTCCGTCTACACAGCGCCGATCAAGGCCCTCGTCAGCGAGAAGTTCTTCGCACTGTGCGCGGTATTCGGCTCGGACAACGTCGGCATGATGACCGGCGACGCCGCCGTCAACGCCGATGCGCCCATCCTGTGCTGCACCGCCGAGATCCTCGCCAACGTCGCGCTGCGCGCCGGCGCCGAGAGCGATCTCGGCGTCGTGATCATGGACGAGTTCCACTACTACGCCGACCCGGATCGGGGCTGGGCCTGGCAGGTGCCGCTGCTCGAACTGAACCGAGCCCAGTTCCTCATCATGTCGGCGACGCTGGGCGACGTGAGCGAACTGGCGGCCGACCTCACGCGCCGCACCGGGCGGGACACGACCATCGTCACGGCGGACGAGCGCCCCGTGCCGCTGCACCACTACTACGAGGTCACTCCCCTGCACGAGACGATCAGCGATCTGCTGACGAGCGGCCAGGCCCCGATCTACGTCGTCCACTTCACCCAGGCGGCCGCCCTCGAGCACGCGCAGGCGCTGACGAGCATCAACGTCGCGACCCGGGCGGAGAAGGACACCATCGCCGAGGCGATCGGCGCGTTCCGGTTCAACGCCGGGTTCGGGAAGGTGCTCTCGCGGCTCGTCCGGCACGGCATCGGTGTGCATCACGCGGGCATGCTGCCGAAGTACCGCCGGCTCGTCGAGCAGCTCGCGCAGGCCGGCCTGCTGAAGGTCATCTGCGGCACGGACACCCTCGGCGTGGGCATCAACGTGCCGATCCGCACCGTCGTCTTCGCGGCGCTCAGCAAGTACGACGGGCAGCGCACCCGACAGCTGCAGGTGCGCGAGTTCCATCAGATCGCCGGACGCGCCGGCCGGGCCGGATTCGACACGGCGGGCACCGTCGTCGTCCAGGCGCCGGAGTACGAGGTCGAGAACGCGAAGCTGGTCGCCAAGGCCGGCGACGACGTGAAGAAGCTGCGTCGGATCGTGCGGAAGAAGCCGCCGGACGGCTTCGTGTCGTGGAGCAAGAACACCCACGACCGGCTGCTGAGTTCGCAGCCCGAGTCGTTGACGCCGCAATTCGCGGTGACGCCGGCGATGGTGCTCAACGTGATCGCCCGCCCAGGGGATGCCTTCAACGCGATGCGCAACCTGATCCTGGGCAACCACACGCCGCCGGGCGCGCGCCGCGGTCAGGTACGCGACGCCGTGCGCGCCTACCGGGCGTTGCTGGCCGCGGGCGTCGTCGAGCGTCTCGATGAGCCGGACGAGCTGGGCCGCCGCGTGCGATTGACCACGGACCTACCCCTGAACTTCGCGCTCAACCAGCCGTTGTCGACGTTCGCACTGGCCGCGCTCGACCTCCTCGATTCCGAGTCCGAGACCTATGCCTTGGACGTCGTGTCGGTGCTGGAGTCGACGTTGGAGGATCCGCGTCAGGTGCTGCGGGCGCAGGAGCACGCGGCGCGGGGCGAGGCCGTCGCGGCGATGAAGGCCGATGGCATCGAGTACGAGGAACGGATGGAGCTGCTCAACGACGTCACGCACCCGAAGCCCCTGGACGAGTTGCTCACCGGTGCGTTCGCGATCTACCGGCAGACCCATCCGTGGTTGAACGAGGACCAGCTGTCGCCGAAGTCGGTCGTGCGGGACATGTGGGAACGGGCGATGACGTTCACCGAGTACGTCGCCTTCTACGGGCTGACGCGGAGCGAGGGGCTGGTGCTGCGTTACCTGTCCGACGCGTATCGGGCGCTTCGCTCGAGCGTTCCCGACTCCGTCCGCACGGAGGAACTCACCGACATCACCGAGTGGCTCGGGGCGCTCGTACGCCAGGTCGACTCGAGCCTGCTCGACGAGTGGGAGCAGCTGACGGCCGGCACTGAGGTGACGGCCGGCGTTGTCGAGGTGGCCGTGCCGGTGACGCTGACGGGCAACGTGCGGGCCTTCACCGTGCTCGTCCGTAACGCGATGTTCCGCCGGGTCGAGTTGGCCGCGTTGCGCCGCTACGACGAGCTTGGTTCGCTCGACGCCGACGCCGGCTGGGACGCCGAGCTGTGGCGCGAGGCGATCGAGGGCTACTTCGCCGAGTACGACCGGATGGGTACCGGCGGCGACGCTCGCAATCCCGCGCTGCTGCACATCGAGCCGGGTGAGGACACCTGGCGGGTGCGGCAGGTGTTCGACGACCCCGACGGCGACCACGACTGGGGCATCAGCGCCGACATCGACCTGACCGCGAGTGACGAGGCTGGGGAGCCGGTCGTCAGCGTGACGGACGTGGGTTCGTTCTGAGCGCTTGGAGTTCGCTGTCCAGGTTGCGTCTCGCCGGCTCCTCCCACTTCTGCTGCGCTGGTGCGGTGTGGAAGAGCGGCTGCTGCTTGAGCAGGTTGGTGAGCACGTCGGTCCGACCGGTCCGCCACTGCTCGTCCGTGACGGCGGCGTATTCCGCGCGGACCGCCGCGACGTAGCCGGCGTACGCCCGCGGCTCGGCGGCGAGGATCGCGAGGTCGGCATCGAGCAGGACGGCGCCGGCGGCGTCGTCGTCACCGGTGTGGGTCAGCGTGAGCAGGACGAGGTGCTCGACGCGCTGCACGAGGTCTTCGGTCAGTCCGGCTGTTGTCAGCGCGTGCCTCGCCCACTGCGCGCTGGCCCGCTCGTCGTCGCCGGGCTTCGCGTCGTAGACCACGTCGTGGGCGCAGGCTGCGAGCGCGACGATCGCGCGCTCGTCGGGGTCAAGCCCGATCTGGTCGCCAAGCCAGGCGCTGTCGCGGAGCACCGCCTCGAGGTGGGTCGTCGTGTGATAGCTGCGGTGTGGCTCGGCGTAGCGGCGTTCGAGATCGGCCGCACGATCGGCTGCGGCGCCGCCGCCTCCGCCCAGGTGGCCGACCGCGGCGACCCACGCTTCTCCTGCTCGTCCCACGCCGTCATCCTCTCGACAATGACCCGGTGAGCCTCGCCGTCCGAGGTGTCACTTCTCGGCGGCTGGGACGGGCCGGTCGCGAGCCCGACCGGGTCAAAGCGGCTACTCCAGGTGCGGGCCGAGGAGGATCAGGTCGGCGTCGGACAGGCGGTCATTCGCCGTGTTGCGCTGGTGCCAGTACGGGTAGAGCAGTGGCGGCCGGCTGACCTTCTCCAGCTTGGCGATCTCGGTGCCGGTCAGCTCCAGCGTTGCGGCACCCAGGTTGTCCTCGAGCTGCTTCGTGGTGCGCGCCCCGATGATCAGCGACGTGATGGTCGGGCGGGTGAGCAACCACGCCAGCGCGACCTGGGCCGCCGACACCTTGTGCGCCGACGCGATCCGCTTGAGCGCGTTGATCGTCGCGAAGAGCCGGTCGGGGAAGTCGATCGGCGGCTCGTTCCACTCCGTGAGAAGCCGCGATCCCTTGGGCCCCTTGATCTCGCCGTCACTCCCGCGGGAGTACTTGCCCGACAGCAGCCCACCCGCCAGCGGGCTCCACACGAGCACGCCCAGGCCTTGATCGTGCGCGGCCGGCAGCAGCTCGTTCTCCGCGTCCCGCGCCTGCAACGAGTAGTAGATCTGTTCGCTCGCGAACCGCGGCAGCTCGAGCCGGTCACTGATGCCGAGCGCCTTCATCAGATGCCAGCCGCTGAAGTTGCTGACGCCGACGTAGCGCACGTTGCCCTGCTCCACCAGCAACTGCAGCGCTCCCAGCGTCTCCTCCAATGCCGTCTGACCGTCCCACTGGTGCAACTGATAGAGATCGATCCAGTCAGTCTTCAGCCGCCGCAGGGACGCCTCGGCGCCGCGGATGATGTGGTGGCGCGTCAGGCCCGCGTCGTTGGGCCCGTCGCCCATCGGGAAGCGCACCTTGGTCGCCACCAGCCAGTCGCCGCGCGAGTCGCCCAGCGCCTCGCCGACGATCTCCTCGGACCGGCCGTTGGAATAGACGTCGGCCGTGTCCACCATGTTGACGCCGTGATCGCGGCACAGATCGAGTTGGCGCTGGGCGTCCTTCACATCCGTGGTGCCGACGTTGGCGAAGTTGCCGCCGCCGCCGAAGCTCATCGTGCCCATGGTGAGTGTGGAGACCCGCAGTCCGGATCGGCCGAGTTGTCGATAGTCCATGGAAGCTGAGTATCCGCCCGCATCGGACCGGTATCGAGAGTGCCCCGTGGGAAGGCTGTCCCCGTGAACCGATTCTCAGCAACGACGGAGTCCGGCGCCGTCGTCGCCGCCGAGCGTTCGGCGCTGTGGGCGGTGCTGACCGATCCGAAACTCCTGCCCGAGCTCACCCCACTGCTCGAGCGCATCGAGACCAACGGGACGTTGTGGCGCTGGCACATGAAACGCATCGCCGCTCTCGGCGTGGGTATCAGCCCGTGCTTCACCGAGCGCATGCACTTCGACGAGGGCCGGCGCATCGAGTACGAGCACGAGCCTGCAGCGGGCGTCACCGAACGCACCGGCGCCGACGGCTGGTATGAGCTCATCGACGTCGACGGCGGGACCGAACTCGGCATCAAGCTGACCGTGCACGTGGACCTGCCGCTGCCCAGGACCGCGGCCCCCGCCGTCGAGCGCGTCATGAAGTCGACGATGGCGCGCACCGGCGACCGCTTCTCCGCCAACCTGCTGCGGCATCTCGGCCTCGACTCGTCGAGCGTGGTTACCCTCAAGTAGGTTTTCCTGGGCCTCAGCCGCGACGCTGGGTACGGTCTGTTCCGTAGTCCCACAGCCAGGAGGACCAGATGGGTGAGCAGCACCTCGATGTCTTGATCGTGGGCGCCGGCATCTCCGGCATCGGCGCGGCCTGCCACCTCACTCGGGAATCCCCGGGCAAGACCTATGCGATCCTCGAGCGGCGCCAGACGATGGGCGGCACGTGGGATCTCTTCCGCTACCCGGGCATCCGCTCCGACTCGGACATGTTCACCTTCGGCTTCAACTTCCGCCCGTGGCTCGAGACCAAGGTGCTGGCCGACGGGACGTCGATCCGCGAGTACGTACAGGACACCGCCGCCGAGTACGGCGTCGAGAAGCACATCCGGTACGGGATCAAGGTGCTCAGCGCGAGCTGGTCGAGCGCCGAGGCCCGCTGGACGGTCGAGGCCGTCAGCGAAGCCACCGGCGAGCCGACGCGCTTCACCGCGAACTTCGTGATGGCCTGCACCGGCTACTACAACTACGACCACGGCTACCGTCCGGACTTCCCGGGCCAGGAGCGGTTCACCGGCGAAGTGGTGCACCCGCAGCACTGGCCGGACGATCTCGACTACGCCGGCAAGAAGGTCGTGATCATCGGCAGCGGCGCGACCGCGGTGACCCTCGTGCCGGCGATGGCCGAGGACGCCGCGCACGTGACGATGCTGCAGCGCTCGCCGACCTACATCGTGTCGCTGCCGGCGGAGGACAAGATCTCGGCGAACCTGCGGCGCGTGCTGCCGGCGTCGGTCGTCTACAAGCTCGCCCGGCGACGCAACATCGGCATCCAGCGCGCGATCTACGCACTGGCCAAGGCGCGGCCCAACGCCGTGCGCAAGCTCGTCCTCAAGGGTGCCGAGCGACAGCTGAAGGGCACGTCCGACCTGCGCCACTTCAGCCCGAAGTACGACCCGTGGGACCAGCGCCTGTGCATCGTCCCCGACGGCGATCTCTTCAAGTCCATCCGGGACGGCAAGGCCTCCATCGTCACCGACCGCATCGAGAGTTTCACCGAGACGGGCATCAGCCTCGAATCCGGCGACGAGCTCGAGGCCGACCTCATCATCACCGCCACCGGCTTGAACGTGCAGCTGATGGGCGGCGCCACCCTCGAGGTCGACGGTTCACCGGTCGCGGTGAATCAGGCCGTGACGTACAAGGGGGTGCTGCTCGAAGGCGTGCCGAATGCCGCGATCGTGTTCGGCTACGTCAACGCCTCGTGGACGCTCAAGGCCGACATCGCCGCCGAGTACGCCTGCCGGCTCATCAACCACATGGACGCGCACGGCTACACCCAGGTCGTCGCCCACGCCCAGGAGGCCGACCGCGGCGAGGGATCCGTGCTGGCCGCGCTCAACTCCGGCTACGTGCGCCGCGGCAACGACCACCTGCCGCGGCAGGGCACGCACGGACCGTGGAAGGTGCGCAACGACTACCTGCGCGACGTCCCGGTGCTGCGCCGCGCGCCGATCGAGGACGGCATCCTGGAGTTCAGCCGGGTGCGCTCCGCCCCCAAGCGGGCCCGTCCGCGCCCGCGGGCCACGGCCTGACCGGGGAGCTGGGTCCAGCCCAGAGGTAGGCGTAACTCCACTGCGCCGCCCCGGGCCAGCGGACATCATCGAGTCATGGCATTCGTGACTGACGTCCCTACGCAATCCGCGCTGCTCCCTCCGCGCCGCACTTCGTCATCCGCTCTGGGGCTGCGCTTCGGCCTGCTCGGCCGAGCGGCGGCCCTCATCTTCACGTCCCAGATCGGCGTGGTGCTGTTCTCGCTCTGGGTCACCCTCGTCGCCGTCTCGCCGCTGACGCTGCTCGCCGTGCTCGTCCTTCCTGTGACGGGTTGGGTGCGGGCCTACGCCGACGCGAATCGCCGGGCGGCCGGACGGATGCTCGGCGAGAAGATCCCGCGGCCGTACCGGCCGACATCCGAGGACGCGACGTGGCTCGGCCGGGTGCGGACGGTCCTGCGCGATCCGGCGAGCTGGCGCGACGCCTGGTGGATGCTCGTCCACGCCGTCGCCGGGTGCTTCCTCTCGACGCTGCAGGTGAGCCTGTTCCTGGGCGGATTGCTGTACCTGATCTACCCGTTCCTCTACTGGGTGACGCCGGAGGAGGCGTTCGGCCGCCCATTCGGTCTGTTCGAGCTGCACTCGGTCGCCGAATCGTTCTGGGTCATGCCGCTTGCCGTGGTGAGCTTCGGGCTGTGGTACCTCACGGCCGTGCCGCTGTCCCGGGCCGTCGCCGCGCTGACCCGCGGCCTGCTGCGGTAGCGCCCCCGCTGGCCGGAATGAGCCCCCCGGCGGCAAGATGGGGTGGTGATTCTCATCGTCGTGAAGTGGAAAATCCGTCCGGAGCTGGCCGACGGCTGGCTCGAGCAGGTCGATGCGTTCACCCAGGGCGTCCGGTCCGAGGACGGCAACCTGTTCTTCGAGTGGTCGCGCAGCGCCGACGACCCGAACACGTTCGTCCTCGTCGAGGGCTTTCGGGACGCCGACGCGGGAGCTGTGCACGTCGGCACCGACCATTTCAAGACGGCCATGGAGTGGGCGCCCGACTGGGTCGCGGAGAAGCCGCAGATCATCCATGTGGACGCTCCCGTCGACGGCTGGGGCGAGATGGGCGAAGTCACGCCGCGCTAGCCTGACCGGTCCCGGTCACCCTCACCGCGCTACGTTCGGCGGGTGTTTGACGAGATCATGGGCCAAGGCCTCAACGCAGCGATGGGCTTCCAGCTCGACGAGGCCGGCCCCGACCGCGTCGTCATGAGCTGGACGGTCGGCCCGCAGCACTTGCAGCCCTACGGCATCGTCCACGGCGGTGTGTACTGCTCGGTCGTCGAAGCCAGCGCAAGCGTCGGCGCCGCCCTGTGGTTCGGCGAGCGCGGCAAGGTCGTCGGCGCCGCGAACCACACCAACTTCCTGCGTTCGGTGCGCGCGGGAAAGCTGACGGCCACGGCGACGCCGATCCACCGCGGCCGCAGCCAGCAGCTCTGGCTCGTCGAGGTCACCGACGATCAATCCCGGGTGGCCGCCCGCGGCGAGGTCCGGCTGCAGAACCTCACCGCCTGACGTCGGCGACCTGACTCGACGCCGGGGCACACCCTCGTCCCAGTAGGGTTCGAAACACCGGTTGGTCGAGAGGAAACCCATGTCCGACGATGCCCAGTCCGCCATCTTGAACGTGCCCGGCAAGGACGCGCTGGAGTTGCCGATCGTGCCCGCCGCCGAAGGCTCCCCGGGTGCTGACATCAGCAAGTTGCTGGCGGCGACCGACGTCGTCACCTACGACCCCGGCTTCGCGAACACGGCGTCCTGCTCCTCCGCGATCACCTACATCGACGGCGACGCCGGCATCCTGCGCTACCGCGGCTACCCGATCGACGAGCTCGCCACCAACTCCACGTTCGTCGAGGTCAGCTACCTGCTGATCCACGGCGAACTGCCCACCGCTGACGAGCTGGCCGACTTTGAGAACAACATCCGACGGCACACCCTGTTGCACGAGGACATGAAGCGGTTCTTCGACGGCTTCCCCGCCGACGCGCACCCGATGCCCGTGCTGTCCTCGGCAGTGTCGGCGCTTTCGACCTTCTACCAGGACTTCCTGGATCCCTTCGACAAGGAGGACTTCCAGCTCTCCACGTACCGCCTGCTCGCCAAGCTGCCGACGATCGCCGCCTACGCCTACAAGAAGAGCGTCGGGCAGCCGTTCCTGTATCCGGACAACTCGCTGGATCTCGTCGAGAACTTCCTCCGCATGACCTTCGGCCTGCCCGCTGAGCCGTACGAGGTCGACCCCGTCGTCGCGAAGGCGCTCGACCGGCTGTTCATCCTGCACGCCGATCACGAGCAGAACTGCTCCACGTCGACGGTGCGGCTCGTCGGCTCCTCCCAGGCGAACCTCTTCGCCTCGGTGTCGGCCGGCATCAACGCGCTGTTCGGTCCGCTGCACGGCGGCGCCAACCAGTCGGTGCTCGAGATGTTGCAGAAGATCAAGGCCGACGGCGGCAGCGTCGCGGAGTTCGTGAAGAGGGTCAAGGACAAGCAGGACGGCGTGAAGCTGATGGGCTTCGGGCACCGGGTGTACAAGAACTACGACCCGCGCGCGGCCATCGTGAAGGAGTCCGCCGACGAGGTGCTGTCGGCCATGGGCAAGCGCGACGACCTGCTCGATATCGCGATGGAACTCGAGGGATACGCGCTCGAGGACGACTACTTCGTCTCGCGCAAGCTCTACCCGAACGTCGACTTCTACACCGGCCTGATCTACCGGGCCATGGGCTTCCCCACCAAGATGTTCACCGTGCTGTTCGCGATCGGACGGCTGCCGGGCTGGATCGCCCAGTGGCACGAGATGATCAACGACCCGCAGACGCGCATCGGACGACCGCGCCAGCTGTATACCGGCGAGACCCAGCGCTCGTTCCTCCCCGTCGACCAGCGCTGACTGCCGGTTGAGTGACGACCTCGCATGATCAGAGACGGCTTATCCGCCGTCTCTGATCATGGCGGTCCGTCACTCAACCGGGAACGATGGGGCAATGGCGTACTACCAGCACCGCGGCAGCGTGCCCCCGAAGCGGCACACCCAGCACCGGGCGCCCGACGGGAAGCTGTACTTCGAGGAGTTGATGGGCGAGGAGGGCTTCACCTCCGACTCCTCGTTGCTCTACCACCGCGGTATCCCCTCGGCCCTGGTCGACGCGCGGCCCTGGGAGCTGCCCGACCAGTCGAGCGGGCCGAACGATCCGCTGCTCCCCCGCCACCTACAACTGCACACCCTGTTCTCGACGGGCGCGGGCGTCGATGTGGTCACCGGTCGCCGGCTCGTCCTCGCGAATGACGACGTCCGGATCTCCTACGCCGTCGCGCGCGAGGTGTCCCCGCTGTACCGCAACGCCGTCGGTGACGAGTGCGTATACGTCGAATCCGGGACGGCGACGGTCGAGACGGTGTTCGGCGGGCTCGAGGCAAGACCGGGCGACTACGTGCTGCTCCCCCGCGCGACCACACATCGCTGGCGGCCCACCGGCGACGAGCCGCTGCGCGCCTATTGCATCGAGGCCAACTCGCACATCACTCCGGCCCGGCGTTACCTGTCCAAGTTCGGGCAACTGCTCGAGCACGCGCCGTATTGCGAGCGCGACCTGCACGCGCCGGCCGAACCACTGCTGGCCGACGGTGACGACACCGAGGTCTACGTCAAGCACCGCGGGGGCGGCGCGGGTGGCTTGGCCGGTTCGGTGCACGTCGTTCCGCACCACCCGTTCGACGTCGTCGGCTGGGACGGCTGCCTCTACCCGTACACGTTCAATGTGGCCGACTTCGAACCCATCACCGGGCGCGTGCATCAACCACCGCCGGTGCATCAGGTCTTCGAGGGCACCAACTTCGTCATCTGCAACTTCGTCCCGCGCAAGGTCGACTACCACCCGCTGTCGATCCCGGTGCCGTACTACCACTCCAATGTCGACAGCGATGAAGTGATGTTCTACTGCGCCGGCGACTACGAGGCCCGCAAGGGTTCGGGCATCGGGCCGGGGTCGATCAGCCTGCATCCCGGCGGGCACTCCCACGGCCCGCAGCCGGGCGCGTACGAGCGCTCGATCGGCGTGCACTACTTCGACGAGTTGGCCGTCATGGTCGACACGTTCCGGCCGCTGCGTCTGGGCGAGGCCGGCCGGGCCAGCGACGACGGCAAGTACGCGTGGTCGTGGTCGGGGCGCGGTCCCACCACATGAGTTTCGGCATCGACAACCTGCCCTACGGATCGGTCATCGGCGCGGACGGGCGCCGGTTCGCGGCGGCGCGATTCGGCGCCGACGTCCTCGACCTCAGCCACCTAGACCCGGACCTGTTCGCCGGCGGCACGCTGGACGCGTTCCTCGCCGGGGGCCGTCCGATCTGGACGCGGGTCCGCGCCGACGTCGTCGACGCCCTCACCGCCGACCGCTACCCGTTGACCCCGCTGGCCGACGTCACGCCGGTCCTGGCGTTCACGGTGGCCGACTACGTCGACTTCTACGCATCCGAGCATCACGCCACGAACGCCGGGCGGATCTTCCGTCCTGACGGCGCCGCGCTGACCCCGAACTGGAAGCACCAGCCCCTCGGCTACCACGGCCGGTCGGGCAGCGTGGTGGTGTCTGGCACGGACGTGCCCCGCCCGCGCGGGCAGTTCCTGGACGGGGACGCCGTCACCTTCGGCCCGACCCGCCGCCTGGACTTCGAGGCCGAGGTGGCATTCGTCGTCGGCCGGCCCGGGAGCCGCATCGCGGTCGCCGACGCCGACGACCACATCTTCGGGGTCTGCCTGCTCAACGACTGGTCGGCCCGGGACATGCAGGGTTTCGAGACGCCGCCGCTCGGCCCGTTCCTCGGCAAGTCGTTCGCGACGTCGATCGGCGCCTGGATCACCCCGCTCGACGCTCTCGCCGGCGTGCGAACCGCACCGCGGCAGGACCCACTGCCCCTGCCGCACCTGCGCGAGACCGATCCGGCCCACGGATTGCGCCTCGATCTCGAGGTGCGCATCAACGGCCAGGTCGTGAGCCGCCCGCCGTTCGGCGCCATGTACTGGACATATGCGCAGATGTTGGCACATCTGACCTCTAACGGGTCCGCGGTCCGGGCCGGCGACCTGTTCGCGTCAGGCACGGTCAGCGGACCGGATCGCGGTCACCGCGGCTGCCTGCTGGAGCTGACCTGGAACGGCACCGAACCGCTCGATCGCGGCGACGGAGCCACCGGCACGTGGCTCGAGGACGGCGACGAGGTGACCATCGCCGCGACCGCCGGTGCCGTCACGCTGGCCGAGGTGCGCGGCCGCGTGTTGCCGTCCGTGAGCGCTGACCCGTGATTCATGGGCAGACCTGGAACCGTGAACACCTCTAGTGACGAACAAAGCGATGTGGAGTCCGCCCTCGCCGAAATCGGTGAACGTCTCAACCGGGGTGATCCGGAGGCCTTGGAAGAGGCTTACCGGAACCTTGGTCCCCTCGTCATGTCCTACTTGAGCCGGTACGTGCCCCAGCCGGACATCGAGGACGTGATGCAGCGGGTCTTCTACGAGGTCTGGCGTGTCCACGAGCGTTACGATCCCGAGCAGTCATTGCGCGCCTGGGTGCTCAGCATCGCCCGGAAACGGGCCATCGATCATCTGCGCAAGCGTCGCGACGTCGTCGTCCCAATCGATTCCATGCGGGAGATGACCGGTGCCGACGGTCGCGAGATCGCCGAACGCTTCGTCTGGGCTGACGAGGTTCGTGGGGCCCTGAACCTGCTCCCCGAACTGCAACGCGAAGTGATCGAACTGGCCTACTTCGACGGATACACCCAAAGCGAGACGGCCGGCGCCCTCGGCATTCCGCTCGGCACCGTCAAGACCCGCACCGCACGCGGTCTGCAGCGCCTCGCCGGCCTGCTCGAAAATTCACGGGGGTCTCGATGACCACACATATCTCAGACGAACTGCCCAGACTGCTGACGGGCGACGCGACCCGTGATGTCGTGCTCGAGGCCGCATCCCACCTGCGCACCTGTGACGACTGCATGCAGGAACTCGTCTCTGCGGTCGTCGCCCACGCATCGCTGACCTCGGCCCACCGCTTCGCGCCGGAGGTTCGCACCGCCGACTCGGACTTGTCGCACGACGCCGAGGACGTGCCGGCCGGGCCGTTGCCCGACCTGAGCTCGATCTTCGAGAAGGTCCGCCAGGAAGCGACAGCGACCGCCGCCAAGCCGAAGCGACGGCGCCGGACCGCGTTCGCCGTCGCCGCCGCGGCGGCCGTGCTCATCGGCGGCGGGGCCGCGATCGCGACCATCAACTCGGGTTCGGACGGCGTCACGACGCGTCAGGTGGCGTTGGCTCCGTTCGACGAGGGACACGCGAAGGCCCAGGTCACCCTCGTCGGCACCAGTCGCATGAAGATCGACGCAACCGCGCTGCCCAAGCTGGACGCCGGACATCAGTACGAGGTGTGGCTCACCGACAACGTGCGCAAGCACATGCAGTCGGTCGGCTTCATCGGCACCGACCGCAAGGCCGACCTGCCCGTCCCGACCACGGTGATGTCGCACTACTCCGACATCGAGGTCAGCGTGCAGAAGATCGACCAGGACCAGTACAGCGGCATCAGCGTGCTGCGCGGCTCGTACGGCTGATTCGCTCCGATCCGCCGCACAGGCGCAGCTGCCAGGCTGGCGCGGATGGCCTTCGACAGCGACGTGTCGCGGATCTGGACGAGCGTGACCGCGACCCAGGCCGCACCCCAGCCATCGGTCATCGCCCTCTGCGCGGCACTGGCGTTCGTCGCCGTGGCGTGGCGGCCGTTGTGGACCCGCACCCGACACCTCGTCACCATCACGCACGAGGGCGCACACGGCGTCGCCGCGCTGGCCAGCGGTCGACGGCTCAGCGGCATCCGCCTGCACTCGGACACCTCGGGTCTGACCCTGTCCCGCGGGCGACGCACCGGCGTCGGCATGTTCGTCACGGCGGCGGCCGGCTACCCCGGGCCGGCGCTCGTCGGGCTCGGCGCCGCGTACCTGCTGCACGTGGGCCACGCGGTGGCGCTGCTGTGGGCGGTGCTCGGGTTGCTGGCGCTCCTGCTCGTCCAGATCCGCAACTGGTTCGGCCTGTGGTCGGTGCTGGTGGCCGGGGCGGTCGTGTTCGCAGTGTCGTGGTGGGCCCCTCCGGCGACCCAGTCGGCCTTCGCCTACGTGGGCACCTGGTTTCTGCTGCTCGCCGCCCCCAGGGCCGTGCTGGAGCTGCAGCAGGCCCGTCGGCAACGCGCCACGGGCGGGTCGGACGCGGATATCCTCGGCCGGCTCACCCGTACGCCGGGGACGTTGTGGGTCGCCGTCTTCCTGCTCGTGACGGTGGCCGCGCTGGCCGGAGGGGCGGTGCTGATCACGGGCGGTCGCCTCGGCTGACGCGCGGCCGGCCCGGAGCTTCAGCTGTGGATCGCGGTCCGCTTCGGCGGGAGCGGGAAGAACCTGCTCGTGCGGGCGGCATAGTCGTCCCAGCCGTCGCGCTTGCTCATGTGCCTCTCCAGGATCCGCGCACCGGAGCCCTTGGTGAGCAGCAGTGTCATGATCACCGGGGAGTAGATGGTGACGACGCCGGGGAGCGCGTCGGCGGCCACGAGGAAGATGCCCCACCAGACGCAGGCGTCGCCGAAGTAGTTGGGGTGGCGGGTGTAGCGCCACAGGCCGACGTCGTTGACCTTGCCCTTGTTGCCCGGGTCGCGGCGGAAGCGCTCCAGCTGCGAGTCACCGACGGCCTCGAAGAACACGCCGACCAACCAGACCGCGACGCCGACCCACGCGAGCGGGCCCACCGAATCACGCTCGAAGGCACCCACCAGGATCGGTGCGGCGATGATGAACGCCAGCAAGCCCTGCAGCAGGTAGATCATCCGCAGCGCGTAGAGATCCGGATTGCCGCGGGCCTTGTCCAGCAGCTCGGCATACCGCGGATCTTCGGGCTTGCCGATCGTGCGCCGGCCGATGTGCTGCGCGAGGCGCAGTCCCCACAGCGTGGCCAGCCCGAACAGCAGCCAGCGCCGCACCTCATCGCCGTGGCCGCTCGACCGGACGAAGACGGTGCTGGCGATAGCGACGAACAGCAGACCCCACGTCGTGTCGATCACGCTGTGCTTGCCGGCGATCTTGGCCACGCCGAAGGTGGCCGCGAGCACGACGACAACGGCGCCGCCGGCCCACCCGAGGGTGCCGGCGAATGCCGAGGTGTCGAAGGATGAGCTCACCGGCTGGTGTTACCCGCGGCGCTGACATTGCCCACCGCCCAGGGCCGCGTAGCGGGCATCCCGCTGCGGCCGTCGGCGGTGGCCTTGACCGCGAGGAACTGGTCGACACCCATGCGTCCCTCTTCGAACGTCAGCGCCCCGCCGACGAGGTAGAGCCGCCACACCCGGGCCACCTCCTCGCCCACCAGTCCGACGAACTGGTCCCATTTCGACTCGAACGTCTCGATCCACTGCTCGACGGTGGTGACGTAATGCTCGCGCATCGCCTCGACGTCGCGGATTTCGAAGCCGGCGTCCTGCAGGTGCGCAAGCGTGCGGGCCATCGGCCGCATGTGCATGTCCGGGGCGATGTAGGCCTCGATGAAGGCGCCGCCGCCGGGCGCGGTGTCCTGGTGCCGCGACATCTGCTGCAGCAGCACGCGCCCGGTCGGCTTCAGCGCGCTGTGCAAGATCCCGGCGTACACCGGGTACTGACCCTCACCGACGTGCTCGCCCATCTCGATGGAGCTGACGGCGTCGAACTGCTCGCCGGTGTCGGCGAGTTCGCGGTAGTCCTGCAACCGCACCTCGACGCGGTCGGCGAGACCACGGTCGGCGATGCGCTTGACGGTGTGGTCGCGCTGCTGGGCCGAGAGCGTGATGCCGGTGGCCTCAACGGCGTAGTGCTCGGCGGCGTGCAGGACCAGCGAACCCCAGCCGCAGCCGACGTCCAGCAGCCGCATTCCGGGCTTCAGATCCAGCTTGCGGCAGATGAGGTCGAGCTTCGCGCGCTGCGCGTCGGCCAGTGACTGCCCTTCATGTGTGTAGTACGCCGACGAGTAGGCCATCGACTCGTCGAGCAGCAGTGCGTAGAAGTCGTTGGACAGGTCGTAGTGGTGCGAGATCGCGGCGCGGTCGCGCAGCCGGCTGTGCAGACGGCCGGTCAGCCTTGCCTCGGACGCGGGCGGCGTTGGGCGGGGGCCGATCGCGCCGAGCTTGGCCGCGGCCAGCGCCGCCTTGGCCTTCGCGCCGGCACTCAGTGAGATGCCGGTGGTCGGACCGGAGCGGGCCTGCGTCCACGCCCGGCGAAAGCCGTCGGCCAGCTCGCCGTCCACGTCGAGGTCGCCCGTGACGTACGCGCGGGCGAGCCCCAACTCCCCCGGCGCCCACAGCAACTGGCGGAGGGCGCGCCGGGACCGGATGACCAGCACCGGACCGTCCTTGGGGCCGGCCTCACTCCCGTCCCAAGCGCGGATGCGCACCGGC
>JAOPVG010000150.1 GCA_025966255.1 Jatrophihabitans sp. | reverse complement strand
CGACGGGCCCGGTGATCGACACGAACGAGTACGGCGGCTCGGCCACGTCCACGGTGAGGGCGGCCTGCCCGGTGCGCCGCAGGGTGCGGCCCTTCACGGTGTCGGCGCCCGTCGTGAAGACGACCGTGTCGCCGTCGAGGGTGAACCAGATCGGCGCGGCGTGCGGCCGGCCGTCCCGGCGCACTGTTGACAGCACGCCGGTGCGGGTGCCCTCCAGGAGAAACGCTCGTCGCTCGCCATCGCTCATCGCTCGCACCATCCAGCCAGCCTATGAGCCGGGCCGGTGTGGTCCACTGACCGCCGTGACTGACGCGCCGGTGCTCCGGGAGCACGTCGAGGACGGTATCGAGATCGTCCGGCTCAACCGTCCGGACAAGCGCAACGCTCTCGACTCGGCCAGCCTCGAGCTGCTCAACGAGACCCTCGACGACCTCGCCGCCGACCCGACGCTGCGCGCTCTGGT
Source organism: Jatrophihabitans sp. (assembly GCA_025966255.1). GTDB lineage: Bacteria > Actinomycetota > Actinomycetes > Mycobacteriales > Jatrophihabitantaceae > Jatrophihabitans. The sequence continues at coordinate 15,580 of JAOPVG010000150.1, read as the reverse complement.
GCTGTCCACGACGAACACCCGGGCGTTCTGCGCTGGCGCCGACGTCGGCGAGCGGCTCGACGCGGCCGGTGGCGTGGCCCGGATGGCCGCGTTCACCCGCATGTACTCCGCGATCGACGCGTTCCCAGTGCCCGTCATCGCCGTGTGCGTCGGCAACTGCGTGGGCGCCGGAGCGGAGATCGTGGCCGGCAGCGATCTTCGCGTGGGCGGCGACAACCTCCGTCTCGCGTGGGCCGGCGCCGGGCTCGGCGTGCCGGTCGGCCCGGCCCGTCTCGCCCCGCTGATCGGGGTGGCCCGGGCGAAGGATCTCGTCTTCACCGGCCGCGCGATCGGGCAGGCCGAGGCGGACGCCCTCGGCCTGCTGCAGCGCAGCGCCGCCGCGGCCGATGCCGAGTCCGCCGGGGTGGACCTCGCTCGTACGGTCGCCGCGCAGTCACCCGGCGGGCTGCGAGTGCTCAAGCAGATGTTCCGCGACCTCGACCGCACGCCGGAGCGGGTGGCGTACGAGAACGAGCACCTGATGCAGTTCCAGCAGCACGGCGCCGGCCTGCCTCGGGGGCGATGACTTTACAGCCGGGCCAGCGCGGTGAATGCCGCGTCCACCGTCGGCACGTGGTGTAGTCGACTCAGAGCTTGTTGGCGGACGAATCCCTTGTGTCGCAGGGCATCGAGGTAAGCCCACAGCGGTTCGTAGAACCCGTCCGGGTCGAGAATGAGCACCGGCTTGGTGTGCATGTCGAGCGCGGCCGACGTCCAGACCTCGAACAGCTCTTCCAGCGTGCCGAGGCCGCCGGGCAGCGCAAGGAACGCGTCGGAGCGCTCGTCCATGATCCGCTTCCGCTCCCGCATCGTGTCGACCACGATCAGCTCGTCGGCATCGGTGTCGGCGACCTCGAGCGGCATCAGGTGGGCCGGCATGACACCCGTCGTCGACGCTCCCCCCGCCCGAGCGGCGCGGGCGACCGCACCCATCATCGACACCCGTCCGCCGCCCGAGACGAGCGAGTGCCCGTCGGCCGCGAGCCGGGTTCCGACTGCGGCGGCCAAATCCTTGTATGTGTCGTCGATGGTCTCTGAGGACGAGCAATAGACGCAGACCGCGGCCACGGGCGGCTACTCGCCGTCGTGGATTTGCGCGAGACTCTCCGCCACGACGGCCTGCTCGGCCTCGCTCTGCTCCGAGCGCGACTTCTCGGCCTCCACGATCCGCGCGACCGCATCCTCGACGTCGTCGGTGATGTACATGAGGTCAAGGTCGGGCGCATTGATCTTGCCCGCGGCCTCCACGGTGTTGCGCAGCCACTCCACGAGACCGCTCCAGTAGTCGCGGCCGAAAAGGATCACCGGGAAGCGAGTGACCTTCTGGGTTTGGACGAGGGTCAACGCCTCGAAGGTCTCGTCCAGCGTGCCGAAGCCGCCGGGCAGGATCACGAACGCCTGGGCGTACTTGACGAACATCGTCTTGCGGACGAAGAAGTAGCGGAAGTTGACGCCGAGGTCGACCCAGGCGTTGAGGCTCTGCTCGAACGGCAACTCGATGCCGAGGCCGACCGAGGTCCCACCCGCCTCCGACGCGCCGCGGTTGACGGCCTCCATCGAACCCGGGCCGCCGCCAGTGATCACGGCGAAGCCGGCCCGCGCGAGCGCCCCGCCGAGCGCCATGCCGGTGGCGTACTCCGGATGGTCGACCGGCGTGCGCGCCGAGCCGAAGACCGACACCGCGGCGGGTAGCTCGGCGAGCAGCCCGAAGCCCTCGACGAACTCGCTCTGAATGCGCAGGACGCGCCACGGATCGGTGTGCACCCAGTCCGAGCTGCCCTGGGAGTCCAGCAGGCGCTGGTCGGTGGTGCCCGCCTTGACCTGGGTGCGGCGCAGAATCACCGGACCCCGTTGATGCTCCGTCCGGCCCACCGGCTTGTTGGTCATGAGCCGACGGTATCGCCCGCCCACAGTTGTCCGCCCTGCACGTTGCCGGGGCGACGCGAGGGGCGGACAACTCGTCACACCGGCTCGAGCGGAAGGGCCGGTCCGACCGGCAGCCGCACGGCGATCTCGTCCCCGGCGCGCACCTCGCCGTCGCGCAGTACCACGCCCATCACGCCCGCCTTGCGGATCAGGCTGCCGTCGTCGGCGCGGTCCAGCACGGCCCGCTGCAATCCGTCCTGGAACCGGTCCAGCTGCAGGCACGGGTTGCGCAGGCCGGTGATGTCGACGAGCGCGTCGGCCCCCAGAGCGAGGACGGCGCCGGTCGGCAGGCCGAGCAGGTCGATCCCGCGCGTAGTGATGTTCTCGCCCAGGTCTCCCGGCGCGACGACGAATCCCGCGGACGCCAGTTCGTCGAGTAGTTCCCCGTGAATCAGATGCACCTGCCGCAGGTTCGGTGCGCTCGGGTCCCGTCTGACCCGCGAGAGGTGCTGCACGGTCACGCCGAGGTGGGCGTCGCCGGCGACGCCGAGTCCGGTGCGCAACTGGATCGCCGGGACGGTCGCCTTGCTGAAGTGGTGCCCGGCGCCGCGGTGTACCGCCTCGACCCGCATCACGGTCGCGATCCGAGGAAGCGGACCAGGGCGGCCTCGGCCTCGAGGATCGCCGCAACGGACACGTGCTCCTCGGGCTTGTGTGCAAGGTTCGGATCACCTGGCCCGAAGTTCACCGCGGGAATGCCGAGCTCGCCGAAGCGGGCGACGTCCGTCCAGCCGAGCTTCGCCCGCGCCTCCCCTCCGACCGCAGCGACAAAGGCGGCGGCGGCCGGCGAGTCGAGCCCAGGGCGGGCACCGGGCGCGCTGTCGGCCAGCGCGACCTCGAAGTCGGTGAAGACGTCCCGCACGTGGGCCAGGGCATCGGCCTCGGAGCGGTCCGGCGCGAAGCGGAAGTTCACCGTGACCGTGCATTCGTCGGGGATGACGTTGGTGGCGACGCCGCCACTGATCGCCACCGCGTTGAGGCCCTCGCGGTAGGTGAGCCCGTCCACGTCTACGACCCCCGCCTCGTAGGCCGCAAGGCGGGCCAGGACCGGAGTCGCGGCATGGATCGCATTCGTGCCGAGCCACGACCGCGCGCTGTGGGCCCGCACGCCGGGCACCCGCACCGTGACCCGCAGCGTGCCCTGGCAGCCGCCCTCGACCGCACCGGACGTGGGCTCGAGCAGGATGGCGAGGTCGCCGGCCAGCTCGGCCGGACGCGTGCGGGCCAGTCGCCCCAGCCCGTTGCGCGCGGCCTCGACCTCCTCGCAGTCGTAAGCGACCCAGGTGAGGTCGACCCGCGGGTCAAGGTCACCGCGGCCCACCAGGTGCGCAACCCGCAGCATCACCGCGAGCCCCGACTTCATGTCCGACGTACCGCAGCCGTGCAATACGTCGCCGTCCAAGCGGGACGGCACGTTCGACGCGATCGGCACGGTGTCGAGGTGACCAGCAAGCACGACGCGCTGCGCCCGATCGAGCGATGTGCGCGCGAGCACCACGTTGCCGTCGCGCGCCACGGTCAGCGCCGGATAAGCACGCAGGGCCTCCTCCACGAGGTCGGCCAGGCGTTCCTCATTCCCGGACACCGACTCCACATCGACCAGCGCCGCGGTCAACGCGGCGGCGTCCATACCCAGATCCAGCACGTCCGAGAGGCTACGCGGACGGCATTGTGCCGGCCGATACCTAAGCTCCGTGTTGGTCGGCCAATCCAGGTCTTCAGCCGCCGCTGGCTAGGGTTGAGGCGTGAGCGGACGCAATGCATGGGGGTATGGCCTGTCGACGACCGTCGCCTCGGGCGAGGCGGCCGAGCGCATTCTCGACACCTGGTTCCCGGCGCCCAGCCTGGGTTCGCTGCCGCGGGCGGCGTCCGCTCCGCACGAACTGGTGTCGCTGACCGGCAGCCAGGAATCCGCCGCCGGGCGCCGCATCCGCCTCGACGTCACCGTCTGTGAGATCGACCTCGACGCCCCGCCGGCGAGCGCACCCGACGCCTACCTGCGCCTGCACCTGCTCTCGCACCGACTCGTACAACCCCGCACCGTCAACCTCGACGGCATCTTCGGCGTTCTCCCCAATGTGGTGTGGACGAGCGTCGGCGCCTGCCCGGTCGAGGACTTCGAGAGCACCCGTCTCGCGCTGCGCCGCAAGGGGCCGATCCAGGTCTACGGCGTCGACAAGTTCCCGCGGATGACCGACTACGTGGTGCCCAGCGGCGTCCGCATCGCCGACGCCGACCGCGTCCGCCTCGGTGCGTATCTCGCCGAGGGCACGACCGTGATGCACGAGGGCTTCGTGAACTACAACGCGGGCACCCTCGGCGCGTCCATGGTCGAGGGGCGAATCTCGGCCGGCGTGGTGGTCGGCGACGGCTCGGACGTCGGCGGCGGCGCGTCGATCATGGGAACGCTCTCGGGCGGCGGCAAGGAGCAGATCTCCGTCGGTCGGCGCTGCTTGATCGGCGCCAACGCCGGCATCGGCATCTCGCTGGGCGACGACTGCATCGTCGAGGCGGGCACCTACGTCACGGCCGGCTCGAAGCTCACGCTGCCCGACGGACGGATCGTCAAGGCCGGCGAACTCTCCGGCACGTCCGGCTGGCAGTTCTGGCGCAACAGCGTCTCCGGCGCTCTGGAGGCCCGCCCGCGCAGCGGGGGCGGTGTCACCCTCAATGACGCGCTGCACGCCAACGTCTGAGCGCCATGGCTACCCGTAACACGCGCCTGTTCCTGGCCGCCCTCGTCGTGGTGGTCATGATCGGTGCTGCCCTGGCCGTCCGCGCGTTCTGGACAACCGCGAAGTCCCAGTTCACCGCAGATTCCTGCACGATCGGCGGCTACCAACTCGATCCCGAGCAGGCGAGCGTCGCCGCCACGATGGTCGGCGCGGTCACCAAGTACCGGGTCAACCTGCCGAGCCGCGCCATCGTGCTCGTGCTCGGCGCCGCTCTGCAGGAGAGCAAGCTCATGAACGTCCCGCCCGGCCAGGGCGACCGCGACTCCGTCGGCGTGCTGCAGCAACGCCCGTCCCAGGGCTGGGGCGGCGGCAGTGCCGCCGCGCTCACCGACGTGGGCGAGGCGACCAAGGAGTTCCTGGACAAGCTCGTCGCGGTTCCGAACTGGGAAAAGTTGCCGCTGGCCGTGGCCGTCCAGGACGTTCAGATCTCGGCTGACGGCACCCTCTACGCCCAGCACGAGCCCGAGGCCAAGGCACTGACCGACGCGTTTTTGGGCACCACGCCGGCCGGCGTCTCGTGCAGCTTCGCCAAGCCGACGAAGGTCGCGACCACGGCAAAGGTCGCCGCTCAGGTCAGCCGCGAGCTCGGCATCACCACGCCGACGGCTGTCGGGCAGACCGTCCAGGTGCCGGGCGCGCGATGGCAGACGGTCGCCTGGCTCGTGGCCAACGCCAGCAAGCTCGGCATCGACAAGGTGGCCTACAACGGCAAGCAATGGACGCGCAGCGACGGCTGGAAGTCCGTCGCCGGAGTGTCCTCGACCGCGGTCGTTGCGACGATGTATGCCCTGTGACGGGTCAGTGCTCGGTCTCCTGAGGCGGCAGATCCTTGATCCACTGCGGATCCGCCTCGACCTTGCCGACCTTCGACGCGCCGCCGGGCGAACCGAGCTCGTTGAAGTAGTCGACGTTGGCGGCCGTGTAGTCACGCCACTTCTCCGGAAGGTCGTCCTCGTAGAAGATCGCCTCGACCGGGCAGACCGGCTCGCAGGCACCGCAGTCGACGCACTCATCGGGGTGGATGTAGAGCATCCGCCCGCCCTCGTAGATGCAGTCGACGGGACATTCCTCGATGCAGGCTTTGTCCAGCAAATCGACGCACGGCTCGGCGATCACGTAAGTCACTGGGCTCCTCCGGGGCGATCCATTCAGCGCGGCGTGTCCTAGTATGCCGTCCGTGCTGGAGCCAAGCTGGGTGGGTCGCCGGGTGAGCGTGCGCCGGGTGCTCGAACGCCGCCCGGACGGGCAGTTGCACCTCGGTGACGTGGTCGGTGATCTCGTCACGCTGGACGACCTGACGGCCCTGGTCGAGACCCGCAATGGGCCGGTCGAAGTGCCGCTCCCCCTCGTCTCGATCGCCCGGCTGGTGCCCCCATCGGCGGCGGAGGAACTCGCTTTGGACGACGTCGTCGCGCGCGGCTGGCGGGCCGCTGAGACGGCGGAGCTGGGCGGCTGGCTGCTCCGCGCGTCGGACGGATTCACCGGCCGCGCCAACTCGGTGCTGCCCCTACGCCCACCGGGCTTGCCGCTCGACGACGCATTGGCCGCGGCGCGGGCCTGGTACGCCGAGCGCGGGCTCCCGCTGCGGCTGCAGGTAGCCACCGAGTCGCGGCGGTTGCTCGATGCCGGGCTGGCCGAACGCGGCTGGCCCGGCAGCGACGACGTGCACGTGATGACCGCCCGCCTGGATGTGCTGCAGTCCGGGCCCGGGTCCGTGGGACCCACCGTGGAGGTGGCCGCCCAACCCGACGAGGCCTGGCTGCGCCGCTACCGCGACGGGACCGGTGCCAGCCCGGCCGCCCGGGCGCTGCTCGTCCGCCACGACCACGTGGCCTTCGTCACCGTTCGCGACGACCACGGCAACGCCGCCGCGATCGGCCGCGGCACGATCGACGACGAGTGGCTGGGCGTGACCGCGGTCGAGGTCGACCCGCAGCGTCGGCGCACCGGGCTGGCCGGCACGGTCATGCGGGCGCTGTGGGCCTGGGGCGCAGCCGGCGGCGCGCGGCGCAGCCATCTGGAGGTCTCGGCCGCCAACCTCCCGGCAGTGCGCCTGTACGAGCAGTTGGACTACCGCACGCACCACGACTACCGGTACCGCACCGACCCGTCGACCGACTCGTCCTAGACTCGATCCCATGACGCAGACGCCTCCGGAGAACAGCAAGCTGCTCGTCATCTCGTTCGACGACCCGCTGCGCGCGCAGGAATTCCTGCTCGCCGCCGCCCGGCTGCAGCGTGACCAGGAACTGCAACTGCACGACGCCGTGATCATCCGCCGAGACCCGGACGGCACCTCCCACGTCCGGGAGACCACCGACGTCACGCCGGGCCAGGCCGGGGTCGGCGCCGGCGTGTGGGGCCTGCTCCTCGGCACGCTGTTCGGCGGCCCGATCGGCGGCCTCGTGGTCGGCGCGGCCAGCGCCGGCGGGGGCGCCCTCTACGCCAAGCTGCGCGACACCGGCGTCAAGGACGCCACCATCGCCGAACTTCGTGAGGCGGTGCCGCCCGGCCGCACCGCGCTCGCCCTGCTGGTCAGCCACGTCTCGGTGGCCGATCTGCAGCGTGAGCTGGCCCGGTTCCCGCACGCCGAACTGGTCGAGACCGACATGCCCCCGGCGGCCGTGCAGGCCGTTCAGGAGGCGCTGCGCGAGGCGAACCGGGAACCGTTCACCGGCTGACGGTCTTGCCACCCGGCGGCGTCGACGGGCCTGGTCGTTTGGACGGGCCCGGTCGGCTCGTCGGGCCGGGTCGCTCGGCCGGGTTGGCCGGGGGGCGCGGGACGAACGGTGTGGAGGTCGCCACGGCGACGGTGCCGGCCAGCGCCCCGCCGAGCATGACGCCGTAGGACACCCACTGCAGGCCGCCTGAGCCGCCGGGCAGGATCACGTCGCCCTCGGGTCGCGCGAGGACCCCGAACACCACGATGACGATGAGCCAGGCCAGGAACGGCAGCGCGGCCGGCAGGGTGCCAGGCACGAAGATGCGCGCCATCCGCGGCAGGAGCACATTGCTGGCGACTGCGAGCACCACGGCAATGGGCACGAGCACGCTGCCGGCGTAGAGCGGCACGAGCAGCGCCTCGAGCAGGGCCGCCAGCGCGCCGCACAGACAGAGCACGGCCACCCCGCCCCAGTCCAGCAATCCCGCTTCCGGGTCGGGCGGCGCGGGCGTCGGCGCGCCCTTCCCCGCCGCGGTCGCGCCTTTCCCGGTTGCGGTCATGCCTCGATACCGGCGAACAGATCGCGCTCGCGGCCTTCGGCGTCCCGGTCGCCGGCGGCTTCGCCCTGCACGAGGCGGAAGTGCTCGACGCTCAGTGCCTCGCGGCCGAGCATGTTAGAAAGCGCGAAGAACCCACCGTCAACGACGATCTGGGTGCGGTGGGCCCGCAGTGCGGCCAGCTTGGCCTCGCCGAAACCCGTGGCGTCCACGGCCGTCGTCACCAGCTCGTCCGCCACGCCGAAGGGCAGTTCGTCCACACTCGCCACCCCGAACGGAAGATCGGCGGTGTTGCCGACCGCCTCGAAGCCGCGCTTGAGTACCGACTTCGGCGTGGCCGTCCAGTAGACCTTTGACACCGTCCAGGGATCGCCCGCGCCGTAGGCCGGATCGGCCGCCGACGCAGCGGCCGCCGTCGCGATTCGGTGCGCCATGATGTGGTCGGGATGGCCGTAGTCACCGTTGTCGTCGTAGGTGACGATCACCTGCGGACGGACGTCGCGCACCACCTCTACGGCGGCCGCCACGGCCGCCGCCAGGACGTCGGGATCGGAGTCGGCCCGCCAGAACGCGCGCGGGTGCTGGTTGGCCGGCGTGCCCATCATCCCGCTGTCGCGGAACCGACCCGGGCCACCGAGGAAGCGGTGGTCGGTGACGCCGAGAGCCTGCATGGCGGCGTCGAGTTCACCGATGCGCAGGCCGCCGAGTTGATCGGCCTGTGCCGCCTCGAGCTGAGCGAACTCCGGGACGAGGATTTCACCCTCCTCGCCGAGCGTGCAGGTGAGCAGCGTGACGTGGACGCCCTGCGCCGCGTAGTAGGCCATCGTCGCGCCGGTCGTGATCGACTCGTCGTCGGGATGGGCGTGGACCAGCAGCAGGCGCCGCTGGTCCGACGGCTCGCTCAGAGCACCTTCTCGATGGCCGCGTAGTGGCAGGCCACCGGGTGGCCGACGTCGCGGATCTCGTTGGGTGGCTCCTCGTCGATGCAGCGCTGCTGCTCGTCCTCGCTGAGGACGTTCGCGAACTTCGGGCAGCGGGTGCGGAACCGGCAGCCCGACGGGGGGTTGGCCGGGCTGGGCAGGTCGCCCTCCAACAGGATCCGCTTGCGCGTGCGCTCCCGGCGCGGGTCGGGCAGCGGGATCGCCGACAGCAACGCCTGGGTGTACGGGTGCGCAGGCTTGGCGAAGAGATCCTCGGTGGTGGCGAGCTCGACGATCTTGCCCAGGTACATCACCGCGATGCGGTCGGAGATGTGCCGCACGACGGACAGGTCGTGGGCGATGAAGATATAGCTCAAGCCGAGCCGCTCGCGGAGGTCGTCGAGCAGGTTGATGACGCCGGCCTGGATGGAGACGTCGAGGGCGGACACCGGCTCGTCGAGGATCAGCATCTTCGGGTTCAGGGCGAGGGCACGAGCGATGCCGATGCGCTGCCGCTGACCGCCGGAGAATTCGTGCGGGTAGCGGCTGGAGTGCTCGGGGTTGAGCCCGACCAGCTGCATCAGTTCCTGCACGCGCTCATGGAGTTGCTGGCCCGAGGCCACCTTGTGGATCACCAGTGGCTCGGCGATGATCCGCTGCACCTGCATGCGGGGATCCAGGGAGGCGTACGGGTCCTGGAACACGAGCTGGATCTCGCGGCGCACCGGACGCATGCGGGTGCGGGAGAGCCCGGTGAGCTCCCGGCCTTCGAACAGCACGCTGCCCTTGGTGGCCGGCTGCAGGTTCAGGATCGCCCGGCCGGACGTCGACTTGCCGCACCCGGACTCGCCGACCAGACCCAAGATCTCGCCCGGATAGACGTCGAAGGTGATGCCGTCGACGGCCTTGACGTTGCCGACCACACGCTTGAGGATCCGGCTCCGGATCGGGAAGTACTTCTCCAGCCCGGTGATGCGCAGGATGGGCTCGCCCTGCGGGATCACCGGACCAGGCTTCGTCATCGCCACCGAACTCACGGCATACCTCCGGCCTCGTCGCCCGACGGGCGAATCTGGGAGCTGTCACTGCCGCGCCCGACATCGGCCGAATGGCGGCCCGGATCCGCTGCCTCCGATGACGGTGCGGAGCCGGCCGCGGTCACTGCGTCTGGCTCGTCGTCCGGGCCGGTCGCGCCGGACAACAGCAGGGCGTCCGCGGGCAGACCGTCGTCGATACTCGTGGTCTCGAAGATCTCCCCAGCCTCGTAGCGGTCCTGTCCTTCGAGCTCGTGGGCCCGGATGCAGGCGGCCCAGTGCTTGTCGTGCCCGTCGACCTGGACGAGGTCGGGCTCGGCCGCGCTGCACTCCGGCTTGTGCAGGGGGCAGCGCGGACTGAACGGGCACCCGGCCGGCAGGTGCTGCAGCGACGGCGGCGTACCGATGATCGGCGTCAGCCGCACCTTCTCGTCGACGTCCAGGCGGGGCAGGGAATTCAGCAGCCCCACCGTGTACGGCATCCGGGGCCGGTAGAACACGTCGTCGACGCTGCCTATCTCGACGGCCTTGCCCGCGTACATCACGAGCACGCGTTCGGCCACCCCGGCGATGATGCCGAGGTCGTGGGTGATGAGGATCAGCGCCGCACCGGTCTCACGCTGCGCCGCCTTCATCGCCTCGAGGACGGTCGCTTGCACCGTGACGTCGAGGGCGGTGGTCGGCTCGTCGGCGATGATCACGTCGGGGTTGTTCGCCATGGCGATGGCGATGACGACGCGCTGGCGCATGCCGCCCGAGAACTCGTGCGGAAAGTTGTCGATCCGCGCCTCGGCATTGGGAATGCCGACGATGTTGAGCAGCTCCAGCGCCCGGGCTCGGGCGGCCTGGCGGGACATCGACTTGTCGTGGACGCGCAGCGTCTCGACGATCTGCGCGCCGACCTTGAAGACGGGGTCCAGCGATGTCATCGGGTCCTGGAAGATCATCGCGACCTTCTTGCCGCGGACCGCCGACATCACCTTGTCCGACGTGCCAAGCAACTCGTCGCCCTGGAAGCGCACCGAGCCGGTGATCTTGGCGTTCTTGGGCAACAGCCCCATGACCGCCATCGAGGTCACCGACTTGCCGGACCCCGATTCGCCGACGATGCCGAGCGTTTCACCGCGGCGGACCTCGTAGCTGACGCCGCGCACGGCATGCACCGTGCCGAAGGACACGTCGAGGTTCTCGACGCGGAGCAGCACCTCGCCCGCGCTCGCCGGACGAGGTTCGGCGACCTCGAACTCGACCTCGGTGTCCGTGCCCCCGGCTGTCCCGGAGTCCTTGCTGTTGTCTTTCGTGCTTCGCATCAGTCGCGCACCCGGTTGTGCCGTGGGTCCAGGGCATTACGGATGCCCTCACCGATCAGGTTCACCGCGAGCACAATAATCACGATGAGGATGCCGGGGTAGTAGAACAGCCACGGCCTGGTGTCCGCGGCGTTCACGCCGGTCGTGATCAGCAGACCGAGCGACGTATCGGGCTGATGCACGCCAACACCCAGGAAGGTCAGTGACGTCTCGAGGACGATCGAGATGGCGGCGAAGATCGTGCCGAACACCAGGATCGTGCCCATCGAGTTCGGGATCAGATGCCGGAAGATGATCCGGCTGTTGCTGGCCCCCATCGCATGCGCGGCCTCGACGAATTCTCGTTCCTTCAGGCCGAGGAACTGCGCGCGCACGAGCCTGCTCAATCCCATCCAGCCGAAGACACCGAGCACCACGCCCAACTGCAACGCACCCATGTTCGGGTGCCGGTTTCCGTAGATGATCAGAATAACGAGGACGGGCACGGAGAGCATGACGTCGACGAAGCGCATGAGCAGGTTGTCGGCGATCGAACCGAAGTAGCCGGCGATCGCACCGATCGCGATACCGATGACGAGGGTGACGAACGTCGACGCGACCATGATCACGAAATCTCGTTGGGTGCCTCGCATCAACCGGGCGAACAGGTCGAAGCCGGTCTCGTCAGTGCCCAGGATGTGGCCGGCCTGCCCGGGATGCGCCGACTGCGCGACCTTGCGGAGATCGGGCGTGGCGAAATTCCATTTGTAGAAATACGGGTAGATGAAGCAGAAGCCGACAATGCCGACGAATACGATCGTCGAGATCATCGACATCGGGCTGCGGAGGAACCGGCTGAGGGCCAGCCGGCCCTGGGACCGCGACGCCGAGCCGAAACCCTCGTCCAGCTCCGGCGACTGGTTGCCGACCGGGGTGACGAGCTCGACTTCTGATGAGATTGCCATTGGAGTCCTTCCTCGCGTCTCGGCTCGTCAGGACAAACGTATTCGTGGATCGAGGACGGCGTATAACAGGTCCGCGAACAGGTTGAAGAGGACCACAAATATCGCAGCGACCATGACCCAGCCGATCACCGCGTACGTGTCCTCTCGGTTGAACGCGAGGCTGAGGAAATCACCCATACCGTGCCAGGCGTAGACCTGCTCGGTGATGATCGCGCCACCGAACAGGGCCCCGATGTCGATCGCCATAACGGTGACGAGCGGGATGAGCGCGTTGCGCAGTCCGTGCCGCCGCACGACGGTTCGGTTGCGGACGCCCTTGGCCCGCGCGAGGCGCATGAAATCGGCGTCGAGCACTTCGATGGTGGACGCGCGCTGGTATCTGATCCAGCTGGCCGTGGTGAGCAGTCCGAGGGACAGCGTCGGCAGAATTAAGTGCTTGAACTGATCGGTGAAGATTTGACCGGACGTTCCGTAGGACTCGATACCGGGTGATTCCTCGAACGTCGTCTGGAAGAACTGATCATGGAAGACGTCTTGGTTGAGGTTGATCGCGAACTGCTTGAGCACGGCGGCGAACCAGAACGTCGGGAGGGCGATGAGAATGAAGGTCAGGATGGTGACGCCGATGTCGACCGGCTTGTCCCGCCGCACGCCGGCGAGCACGCCCAGCACTATCGCGAGGACGACGGCCAGGATGACGGCGCCGATGATCATGCGCGAGGTCACTTCGAGCCGTTGGCCCAGCTGACCGGCGATCGCCTGGCCCTGAGTGTCGACGCCGAAGTTGAAGCCAATGAACGGGAAGCTGGAACTGGGATCGATCAGGTGCGTCAGCCAGTTCCAATACCGCACCGGCACCGACTGGTCGAGGTGGTAAACGTGCGCCTGGTGGGCCATGAAGGCCGCGGACCGCGGCGGGTTGGACTGCCGGAACGGCTTCAGCGGGTCATAGGAACTCGCGACGTACCAGAAGACCAGCACCGATGTCACGATCAGGACCAGCACGCTGCCGATCAGACGGCGGATCGTGAAGATCAGCATTGAAACACCTCGTCCACTCAGTCACACGCGATGATGGCGCGGGTGACACAGAACAGTAGCCGTTGCGACGGCTAGCGGGGTTGCCGTCCGCCGTCACCTTTGGGGTTGCAGTGGTGCCGGAGCCCAGATAGGGCTCCGGCACCAATGCTCGTCGAGATTACTTCAGGGAGAAGCCGTCCGAGTTCCACAACGGACCGGCCAGGGTGGGGTTGTCAGCGAGACCGCTCACGTTGTTCGTGTACGAGAGCAACGTGGGCTTCTGGTACAGCGGAATCGTGAACATGTCCTGCCACAACTGCTTGTCTGCAGCATTCGCCGCGTCAATCTCGGCCTGAGTGGTCAGCGCCGTGGCCAGCTTGTTCAGCTGGTCGTTGACGATCGGGTCGGCGCCCTGGGTGTAGTTCTGACCGCCGCCGCCCGTCGGGGTGTGGGGCAGGTAGATCGAGTTGTTCGACGACAGGGACGGCGAGCCGACCCAAGCGAACAGCGCGATCTGGAAGCCCTCGGCCTCGAGAGAGTTCGGGTGGCTCTTGTCCTCGAAGATGTCCGGGTCGGCGAACTCGGTCAGCTTGATGCCGGCCTGCTTCACCTGCGCGGCAATCGTCGCGATGGTCTGGTCGCGCAGCGGGTTCTGCTGCGTGGTGATGACCTTGAACGTCAGCGGCTTCCCGCCGATCGTGTAGATGCCGTCCGGCCCCATCTTGCCGCCGATGCTCTCGATCAACGACTTGGCCTTGGCGATGTTCTGGGTCGTGTAACCCGCGCCGTTGTCCACGTAGCCGGTCTGGGTGTTCAGGACGAGGCGGTTGTTCAGAACCTGCGCCTTGTCACTGAACTTGCCGACAGTGGCATCGACGAGGGCCTTACGGTCCATCGCCAGTGCGATCGCCTTACGAACCTCGGGGTGCGCGAGCAGCGGGTCCTTCGTGTTGAAGTCGAGGTGCTCGAACTGGACACCGAAGCTGACCGACGTGGTGACGCCACTCAGCTGCTTGAGGTTCGCAACCAGGTCGAGCTGCGGCTGCGGGTAGATGATGTTGACTTCCTGGTTCTTCAGAGCCTTGACGTTGGTGTCCGACGTCGAGCCGATGCTGGCGTAGACCAGGCGAGCCAGCTTCGGCTTCGCGCCCCAGTACTTCGGGTTCGGCACCAGCGTGACGATCTTCTTCGCAACGTCGATGTTCTTCGCTTGGAGCAGCCACGGGCCGTTGCTCGCGCCCACCGGGACGCCGCCGGCCACGGGCCAGCCCTTCTTCAGGTACGCGCAGGTCTTGACCGGGTCGCCCTGGTCGATGATGTGCTTGGACAGGATGAGGGCGGTGCCACCGGAGAACAGACCCTTCCAGTCAGCGAACGGCTTGCCCTTGATGAAGGTGAACTTCACTTCCTTGTCGCTGACCGCTTGGCTCTTCTCGATCTGATCGAAGCCGACGGTGCCCAAAATGTCCGGGCAGCCACCCTTGGCCGGGTCCTGTGACTTCTGTGCGGACGCGGTGAACTGGTAGTCGGCGGCCGTGATCGGCTTGCCGTCGTCCCAGACGGCCTTCGGGTTGATCTTGATGTCGACGACCTGCTGGCCGTTCACAAGCGACGAAGTCGCGCTGGTGACCTGGTCCGGGTCGGGTTGGTACGCGATGTTCGGCGTGACCCGGAAGGCGCCGACGTTCACGCGCACGTCCAGGTTCCCGATGGCGGTCGAGTTGCCGGCCGCGATGATGGGGAACAGGTTGCCGGGGAACGCGGTGGGCTCCCCCCAGATCAGCTGGCCCTTCCCGCTGCCGCCGCTCCCGCTGCCGCCGCTGGAGCATGCCGCCGCCCCGAGGGCGAGGATCGCAACCCCCACGGCAAGCGCTTTGCCTCTATGGACTCTCACTTGTGAGTGACCTCCTGTGTTCTCGGCGCGGACGATCTGTCCTGCAGCCAACGACGAACTCAAGCCGTTGAACCGCGAAGATCGCAACCCCTCTGGCCCACTGCCCTGGGGATCGTGACCAAGAGTTAATACGGGCGAGACGCGTACGTGTCGGCGTAACCACGCCGGTCTGCGAGGAATGGGTAGTTTGCCCGGGTCTCCTGAACGGCGGTGTGTTCGACGTCGGCGACCACCAGTTCCTCGTCCGCGCCGCCCTCAACCAGCACGTTTCCTTGGGGGTCGATGACAGTCGACCCACCGCTGTGGGGGAGATTCTTGGCCCGGCCGACGCGGTTCGCGCCGACCACGTAGGCCTGGTTCTCGATCGCTCGGGCCCGAAGCAGCGTGCGCCAGTGCTCGTGCCGCACGCTCGGCCAGTTGGCGACGACGACGTAGAGGTCGGTGTCCAGGGCGACGGCCCAGAATTCGTCGGCGAAACGGAGGTCATAGCAGACGAAGACGGTCACCCGCAACCCGTCGAGTTCGACGGTGAGGTGCCG